>NZ_QHJN01000068.1:0-39098 GCF_003947565.1 Actinomadura sp. WAC 06369
GGCCGCCGAGCCCGCGCCCCGGCCGCCCGCGCCGCGGCCCGCCGCGGCCACGCCGCAGGCCCGCCCCGCGGCGCCGCGGGCGCTGCCCCGGCCGGCGCCCTCGCCCTCGCCGTCCCCGTCGCCGCGCGAGGAGGTCGTCCACCACACCGTCCAGCGCGCCTCCGACGAGCGGCCCCAACGCCGCGACCCGCTCAGCACCTCCCTGGTCCTGGTGGTCATCGCGGTCGTGGTCAGCGCCGGGACGGCCATCGCCTTCGCCCGCTGACCCGCGCACCCGCCGGGCCCGGCACCGGGGCGGGACGGGCGCACGCCCGTCCCGCCCCGGTCCGTCACGGCTTGCGGCCCACCCCGCCGAACACCAGGAACCGCTCCGGGGAGTCGACGCCGCCGTCGTCGGGACGCCACAGCGGCACGTACACCAGGCCCGGATCCAGCAGATCCCACCCGTCGAAGAACCGAAGGATGCCCTCGTGCGACCGCGCCACGGCCGGGGACGTCGCACGGTCGTACAGCCTGCCGATCGCCGCGGCCTTGCCCGGCTGCGCGTCATGCGTGAGATGCGACAGCACCAGATGGCTGCCCGGCGCCGCCGCGTCCCGCAGCGCCGCCGCGATGCCGTCCGGCCGCTCCTCCTCCTTGACCAGATGCAGCGCCGCCACCAGCAGGAACGCCACCGGGCGCGACAGATCCACCAGCTCCGCCAGCAGCGGGTCGCCCAGCATCCGCTCCGGCCGCCGCATATCGGCCCGGACCACCGCCGCCCGATCGTTGCCCTTCAAGATCGCGCGGCTGTGCGCCACCGCGACGTCGTCGTTGTCGACGTACACCACCCGGGCGTCCGGATTCACCGCCTGCGCGACCTCGTGCACGTTGCCCTGCGTCGGGATGCCCGACCCGATGTCGACGAACTGGTCCACCCCGGCCTCGGCGACCGCGCGGACCGCGCGGCGCAGGAACGCCCGGTTGGCGCGCGCGAGCTCCCGCGCCCGCGGCTCCACCCGCAGCAACCCCGTCGCAAGGTCACGATCCGACGCGAAATTGTGGTCTCCGCCGAGCAGGAAGTCGTACACCCGTGCAACGCTTGGTCTCCGACCGTCGACTTCGGGTGGGATCCACTCGGGGTCCATGCACGTCTCCCTTGTCCATGGAGGGGCAGCGGCCGCGGGCGCCCACAGCGTAACGCGGCACCGCCCGCACAACCCCGTACACGGGACTGTGAGCACCGATGGCCACGCACCCCCCGGCACGACCGGAACCGGCCGCCCCGCTCGACCCGGCGGCCCTCGAACCGGCGACCGTCCTGCTCGACACCGGCGGCACCGTCACCGGATGGAGCGACGGCGCCGCCCGCCTGTTCGGCCGGGCCGCCGCCGACGCCCTGGGCACCGACCTGCCCGGACTCCTCGGCGGCCCGGCCGCCGCCGCGCCGCTCGCCGAGGCCGTCGCGCGCGCCGCGTCCGGCCGCCCCTGGACGGGGACGCTCCCGCCGATCCCCGGCGCCCCCGACGGGATCCGGGCCACCTGCCAGGCCCTCACGGCCGAATCCGGCCGGACGCTCGTCGCGCTCACCGTCGCGGCCCCGTGGGCCGGCGGCCTCGAACTGCTCAACGAGGCCGGACGCCGCATCGGCGCGACCCTCGACCTCGCCCTCACCGCCCGCGAGACCGTCGCCGTCACCGTCCCCCGCTTCGCCGACGCCGGCGCCATCTACGTCCTGGAACGCCGCCTCGCCGACGACGACGCGCCCGTCCCCGACGGCCGCGACGACGGCTCGGTCGTCGTCCGCCGCCTCGCCGTCGCCTTCGCCGACGACGACCCCGGCGACTGGGCCGCCGCGTTCCCCGCCGGGGAGGTCGTCGTGTGCCCCGCCGACACCCCCTACGCCCGCTGCATCGCCACCGGCCGCACCGTCGAGTTCGGCGGCGAGGACGCCCTCGACACCATCGCCGCCCGCACCGGCCGCCGCGTCGAAGCCGTCCTCGACCACGTGTCGCTGCTGGCCGTCCCGCTCGCCGCCCGCGGCCGCGCCCTCGGCTTCGCGGTGTTCAGCCGCAAACGCGGCCGCGCGCCCTTCGGCCCCGCCGACACCGCCCTCGCCGCCGAACTCGCCGCCCGCGCCGCCACCGGCATCGACAACGCCCGCCTGTACCGGCGCGAGCACCGCACCTCGACCGCCCTGCAGGCCGGGCTGCTGCCCACCCGCGTCACCGTCCCGCCCGGGCTGCGGCTCGCGCACCGCTACCGGCCCGCCCGCGCCGCGGTCGGCGGCGACTGGTACGACGTGGTCCCCCTGCCGGACGAACGCGTCGCGATCGTCATCGGCGACTCGGTCGGGCACGGCGTCACCGCCGCCGCGGCCATGGGCCAGCTGCGGGTCGCCGCGCACACCCTCGTCAGCTGCGAACTGCCGCCCGCCGAGGTCCTCGCCCGCCTCGACGCCATCGCCCAGGACCTGGACGCCGCCCAGTTCGCCACCTGCCTGTGCGTCGTGTGCGACCCGGCGACGCTGCGCTGCGAGCTGGCGTGCGCCGGGCACCCGCCGCCGCTGCTCGCCCTGCCCGACGGCACCGCCCGGCACTTCGCCGTCGCCGACGGCCTGCCCCTGGGCGTCGCCGACCCCGCCCATCCCGCCGAGTACGAGCAGGTCACGGCCGTCCTGCCGCCCGACGGCGTCCTGGCCTTCTACACCGACGGGCTCGTGGAGAGCCGCACCCGCAACATCGAGGAGGGCATCGCGCGGCTCGCGTCCGCGCTGGTCGCCTCGCACGCCGGCGCCGGCGGCTCCCTGGAGGACACCGCCGACGGCGTCCTGGCCCTGCTGGCCGACCAGCAGGGCCAGGACGACATCGCGCTGCTCCTCGTCGGCCCCGAACCCGGCCGGCTCGGCCCGGCGTCCTGACCCGGACCGCGGACCGCGCCCCCGGCCGCGGCCCCGGCGGCGGTCACCGGCTTCGCGGCCGGGACCGGCTCACAGGCCGGGGATCTGGTGGTTGCGGAACGCGTCGACGAACAGCCGGTGGTCGTCCCGCACCACCTCCGCGTACCGCGTCCCGAACCGCACCATGTCCTCGACGAACGCCGACTCGTCCGCCCCGATCACCGAACTGATCGCGTCCTCCACCTGGAACCCGACCAGCGTGTGGTCGGAGTCGCTGTCCGACACGCAGTGGATCTTCGCGGTGGCGCGGCCCAGGTCGTCCAGCACCGACAGCATCTCCTCGGGCTCGGTCAGCCCGCCCCAGTCCAGGTCCTCCTCGTAGGGCGACAGCTCCTGCACCACGAAACCGACCCCGTCGACCTCGGTGTACCCCAGCCACGGGTCGGTGTTGGCCTGCAGCGCCCGCCGCGACACCGCCGTCCGGTGCCCGTGGTGCCGGAAGTACTCCCGGATCCGCGGGTCGTCCACCACCCGGCTCGGCGCCGCCACGTTGCCCTGCTTCATCGACAGGATCACGTCGTTCTCCAGCGCCTGCGAACGCCCCTCCACCAGGATGTTGTACGCCGACAGCCCCGCCGACCCGATCCCGAACCCCGACGCCCCCACGATGTCCTTGATCTCGTAGGTCAGGCTCGCGAACCGCTTGTCGGCCGGGATCGTCCCCAGGTACTCCCGGTAGGCCGCCTCCACCTTCGCGCGCTCGGCCTCGTCCAGCCGCCGCACCCCCGCCCGGTCCCGGAACCGCCGCTCGTGCCCCTCCAGGACCGTCTTGTCCTCCAGCAGCCCGATCCGCGTGGACGACAGCGCGTCGATCAGCACCCCCCGCACGTACCCGTCGGTCGTGTCGAGCGTCAGCGCGAAGTCCTCCCCGCCGCCCGACGCGAACCGCCGCACCTGGTCGACGTACGCCCGCACGTACGCCTCGATCAGCCGCCGGATGTCGGCGTCGGAGATCGCCTTCTGCCACGCCAGCAGCGCCAGGCTCGCCACCAGCCGCTTCACGTCCCAGGTGAAGTGCCCGACGTACGCCTCGTCGAAGTCGTTGACGTCGAACACGAACACGCCGTCGTCGTTCATGTAGGTGCCGAAGTTCTGCGCGTGCAGGTCGCCCTGGATCCACACCCGCGCGGTGCGCTCGTCGGCCCACGCGTCGTCGTCGCCGGCGATGTCGGCGTAGAACAGGCACGCGCTGCCCCGGTAGAACGCGAACGGGTCGGACGCCATCTTCCGGAAGCGGCGGCGGAACTCGGCGGGACTGCGCTCCATCAGGTCCGAGAACGCGTCCACCAGGACGTCCACGATCTGCGCCTGGCGCTCCTTCGGATCGCGTCCGCGCAGGTCCTCGGTGATGCTCGCCATCGGGCTCTCTCCTCAGATGATCGGGTGGGTCCCCGCCGCCGCCGGGACGTACCCGGTCATTCTGCCGGGTCCGCCCCGGACCGGGCGGTGAACAGCGTGCGAACCCCCGGCTCGGCGCGCAGGAGGTCCAGCGCGTATTGGGCGTGCCCGGGCACGTATCCGTTCCCGATCAGCATCGTCACGTCCGCCGCCAGCCCCTCCGCGCCGAGCGCCGCCGCCGGGAACGACGTCGCCATCGAGAAGAACACCACCGTCCCGCCCTGCGCGGTCGCCAGGATCGCGCCGTGCTCGCAGCCCGGCACGTCCACGCACACCACCGTCACGTCCGCGGGCCCCCCGGCGGCCTCCGCCACCGCCCGCGACACCGCCACCGGGTCCCGCGCGTCCGCCCGCGCCACGGCGTCCGCCAGCCCCGACGCCGCCAGCCGCTCGGCCTCCGCCGCCGACGGCACCAGCCCCACCGTCCGGGCCGCCCCCGCACGCCGCGCCGCCGCCAGCGACAGGCACCCGCTCTTGCCCGCCGCGCCCAGCACCGCCACCACCGGCGCCGCCCCGGACGCCGCCCGCGCCTCCACGACGCGCCGGGTCAGCGCCGGCGCGCCGCACACGTCCATCACCGCCAGCGCCGGCGGGACGGGGACGTCGTCGGGCAGCACGGCCGCGATCGAGCGCGCGAACAGGATCGCGTGGCCCCGCGCGGGCACCTGCTCCGAACGCCCGTCCCACCCGGCGAGCCCGTCGGTGACGGCGAGCGGGGTGAGCGTGAGCGACACCAGCGTCGCGACGCGGTCGCCCGGGTTCAACCCGAGCGGCGACTCCGGCCCGGCCTCGTCGACGACGCCGACGAGCATGCCGCCCGAACCGGTGACGGGGTTGTGCATCTTGCCGCGCTCGCCGATGATCCGCAGCACCTCGGCGCGGACGGCGTCCGGGTCCCCGCCGTGCGCGGTGCGGAGCTGCCGGAAGGACGCCGCGTCCAGGTTCAGCCGCTCGACCGCGACCCGGACCTCGTCCGGACGGATCCGCGGGTCGGGGTCCAGCCGGTGCGCCGCCTGCGGCAGCACCCCCGCCGGTTCCAGCACCCGGTGCAGCCCGATCTCCGTGCCGCCGCCCGTGCCCCCGCCCGTCCCGCCGGCGGGCCCCGCGGTCGTCTCCTGAGTCATTGCGCCTCCCCTTCGGTCACCGACAGCCCATGGAAGATATACCGAGTCCCACTGGTTTGATCGAAAGTCTTCCCGTAACGTCGGCCCTACACAAGATTTTTATGCGATCACGTGAAGCGAGGAGGGGTCGACGATGACCACTGCCCTGCATCCGGACACCGGTGCCGGCGCCCGGAACGCGCAGACCGCGGACGGCACCGCGGAGCAGGCGGCCGGACGGCAGGCGGACCAGCCCTACCGCTACCGGCGCCGCCCCCTCGAGGAGCCCGACTGGCGGCGCGTCCCCGGCTGGCGCGACGTCACCGCCGCCGAATGGGAGTCGGCCCAGTGGCAACGCGCCCACTGCGTCAAGAACCTCCGCCAGCTCCGCGCGGTCATGGGCGACCTGCTCGACGACTCCTTCTACGCCGACCTCGAGCGCGACCAGGCCGAACGCGCCACGATGTCGATGCTGCTGCCCCCGCAGATGCTCAACACCATGGACGTCTCGTCCACCGCCGCGTTCCTGGCCGACCCCGTCCGCCGCTACATGCTCCCGGTGTTCTCCGACCGCCGCACCGACTGGCCGTCCCACCCCCACGCCGCCCGCGACTCCCTCCACGAGGCCGAGATGTGGGCCGTCGAGGGCCTCACCCACCGCTACCCCACGAAGGTCCTCGCCGAACTGCTGCCGACCTGCCCCCAGTACTGCGGCCACTGCACCCGCATGGACCTCGTCGGCAACTCCACCCCCAACGTCGACAAGCACAAGTTCACGATCCGGCCCCCGGACCGCCACGAGGCGATGCTCGACTACCTGCGCCGCTCCCCCGGCGTCCGCGACGTGGTCGTCTCCGGCGGCGACGTCGCCAACCTGCCCTGGCCCCGGCTCGAATCGTTCGTCGACGCCCTGCTCGACATCGACAACATCCGCGACATCCGGCTGGCCAGCAAGGCGCTCATGGGCCTCCCCCAGCACTGGCTCCAGGACGAGGTCCGCGCCGGCATGGAGCGGCTGGCGACCAAGGCCCGCGAGCGCGGCGCGCAGATCGCGATCCACACCCACGTCAACGCCGCCCGGTCGGTGACGCCGCTCGTCGCGCGCGCCGCCCGCGCCATGCTCGACACCGGCATCCGCGACGTCCGCAACCAGGGCGTCCTGCTGCGCGGCGTGAACGACACCCCCGACGCGCTGCTCGACCTGTCGTTCGCGCTGCTCGACGAGGCCGGGATCCTGCCCTACTACCTGTACATGTGCGACATGATCCCCGGCAGCGAGCACTGGCGGCTCGCGGTCTGGGAGGCGCAGGAGCTCCAGCACTCGATCATGGGCTATCTGCCCGGGTTCGCGACCCCGCGCATCGTCTGCGACGTCCCCTACGTCGGCAAGCGGTGGGTGCACCAGCTCGCCGACTACGACCGCGAGCGCGGCGTCTCCTACTGGACCAAGAACTACCGGACCGGGCTCGAGGCGTCCGACCCCGATGCTCTGACCAGGCGATACGAGTACCACGACCCGATCTATACCCTCCCGGAGGAGGGACGCCGCTGGTGGCGGGAGCAGGTCGCGGCGTGACCGGATGCGAGGGCGCGTGACGGGGTGATCGGCCCGCGAGACGGATCCGTACGGAACATCGGCCGCAGGCGGTGAAGCCGAGGCCCGTCTCGCGGGCGCTATGCCCGATCATGGGCCGATGGAGACACTCGCGCGGGCGGTGGAGCGGCTCGGTTCGGCGGAGACGGGCGTCCGGCTGGACGGCATCGGCGCGCTGGTGCGCCTGGTCGACGACTCGCCGTCCCCGCTCGAAGAGCCGGCGCGGGCGCTGGAGGCGCTCGTCCGCCGCCGCGCCCCGGCCTCCCGCCTGGACGACCGGCTGGCGCTCCCGACGGTTCCCCGCCCCCGGCGGACGGCCGGGCCCGACGCCGATGTGCAGGCAGCGCTCACGGCGCTGGGCCGCGTGCCGCGCCGCTCCGAGCACGTCTGGTTGGACCTCGGCGGCCTCGACCTCGGCCGGGCGCGTCTCGGCGGCCTGAACCTGAGCTACGCCCACCTGTACGCGACGGAACTGTGCGAGGCGGATCTGCGCCGTACGAATCTGCGCAACGCCTACCTGGCGTACGCCGATCTGAGCGGCGCGAGGCTGGAAGGCGCCGTTCTCGGCCGCACGGTCCTGAACCGCGCGAACTTGAGCGGCGCCGACCTCCGCGACGCGGACCTGCACGGCACCGTCCTCACCGACGTGACCCTGCGCGGGGCGAACCTGAGCGACGCGGACCTGGTCGGCGCCGTCCTGCGCGGCGCCCGCCTGGACGATGTGGATCTGACCGACGCCGACCTGACCGCCGCGGACCTGCGCGGCGCGGTGATGACCGGTGTTCGCGGCCCGACGCTCGACGACCTTCGGTCGGTCGCACGGACCGACGAGGGCACACGGGTCGAGGTGCGACCCGTATAGTCGAAACCGCCCGGCGCCTTTACGTTGTAGATCATTAGTGGGGCGGCCTATGCTCGGGCGCATGGCCCGCGATCTTCCTGCCCGGTTCCCCGTCGGCGCGGCGGTGACGGTCGCCGACCTCGAGGGCGACCCGCATCCGCACCTCGCCCGGCTGCGCGCCGCCGAGCCGGTGTCCTGGCTCCCCGCGCTCGGCGGCTGGCTCGTGACCTCGCACGCCCTGGCCGTCCGGGTCATGCGGGACGCCGCCGCCTTCACCGTCGACGACCCGCGCTTCTCCACCGCCCGGGTCGTCGGGCCCAGCATGCTGTCGCTGGACGGCCCCGCCCACGCCCGCCACCGCGACGCGTTCGCCCGCCCGTTCCGGCCCGCCCGGACCCGGGAGCGCTTCGCGGCGTTCGTCGAGGCGGAGGCCGGCCGGCTCGCGGGCGCGCTCGCCCCGGCGGGACGGGCGGAGCTGCGCGGCGACCTGGCGGGGCCGCTCGCCGTCGCGGTGGTCGCCGAAGCCCTCGATCTGCCCGAGGTCGACGCCGCGGCCGTCCGGTCCTGGTACGCGACGTTCGTGGACGCGGTGTCGGCGCTGACGGGCGCCCCCGACGACGGGGCGGCCGATGGGGCGGCGGCGCTGGAACGTTCCGGCGCGGCGTACGCGGCGCTGCGGGAGGCGGTCGCGGAGGCGATGGCCCGCCCCGGTTCCCTGCCCGCCGAGGCCGCGCGCGGCGGCGCGGGGCGGGCCGGGCTGGACGCCGCGGAGGTGGTGGCGAACGCGGCCGTGCTCATGTTCGGCGGCATCGACACGACCGAGGGGCTGATCTCCAACGCCGCGCTGCACCTGCTCTCCGACCCCGCCCTGGCGGCGGCCGTCCGGGACGACCGGGGCCTGCTGCCCGCCGTGATCGAGGAGTCGCTGCGCATGGAGCCGCCCGCCGCCGTCGTCGACCGCTACGCGGTCCGCGACGCCGACCTCGGCGGGGCGCCGGTGCGGGCGGGCGACCTGGTGCGGGTGTCGATCACCGGGGCCAACCGCGACCCGGCCGTGTTCGCCGACCCCGACCGCTTCGACCCGTACCGGGCCGACGCCGGCGAGCACCTGGCGTTCGCGCACGGCCCGCACTTCTGCTTCGGCGCGACCCTCGCCCGGATGGAGGCCCGGGCGGCCCTCGGCGCGGTGCTCGACCGGTTCCCCGGCGTCCGGCTCGCCCCCGGGCGGCCGGCGCGGCCGCGGGGGCCGGTGTTCCGCAAGCCGGACCGCCTGGACGTCCGCTGGGACGCGTCCGCGCAGGTGACCACGCCGCCGCGCGGACCGGGCGGGCCGCCCGGTATGGCACCATCGGGCAGATGATCGTAGAACGCCGGGTCGAGCTCCGCTTCGGGCAGGAGAGCCGGGAGGCCGAGACCCACACGAACCTGTCCGCGATCCGCCAGGACGGCCCCTGCCTGTGGGCGGCGGGCGACGAGACCGCCACGGTCGAGCGCCTCACCGCGGTGACCGGCCCGGACGGCCGCGTCACCGGCTACGACGGGCACGTCACCGTCCCGCTCGCCGATCTGGTCCCGCTGCCCGCCGGCCCGGAGGAGGAGGCCGACATCGAGGGCCTGGGCCGGGCGGACGGGTGGCTGTGGGCGATCGGGTCGCACAGCCTCAAACGCAAGAAGATCAAGCCGGGCCACACGGCGGCGAAGTCCCGCAAGCGGCTCGCGACGGTCGTGCGGGAGGACAACCGCTTCATCCTGGCGCGGATCCCCCTGGTCACCGGTGACGACGGGCTGCCCCGCGCGGTGCGCGAGGACGGCGGCCGGACCGCCGCGGTGCTCGGCCTGAACGGCGACTCGATCACCGACCTGCTGGCGGAGGACCCGCACCTGGCGCCCTTCCTGCACCTGCCCGGCAAGGACAACGGCGTCGACATCGAGGGCGTCGCGGTGCACGGCGACCGGCTCTACGTCGGGCTGCGCGGGCCGGTGCTGCGCGGCTGGGCGGTGCTGGTGGAGATCCGGCCCGGCCCCGACCCCGACGACCCGGCGCGGCTGCGGGCGCTGCCGGTGGACGGCGACGCCCCGTACCGCACCCACTTCCTCGACCTGGGCGGGCTCGGCATCCGCGACCTGTGCCCGCACGGCGACGACCTGCTGATCCTCACCGGCCCCAGCATGGACCTGGACGGCCCGGTGCGGGTGCTGCGGTGGCGCGGCGCCGCGACCGCCGACGCGCCGGAGATCGTCCACGCGGACGACCTGGAGGTGCTGGGCGACCTGCCGTACGGCGACGGCGACGACCACGCCGAGGGCATCGCGGTCCTGGACGGGCCCGGGCCGGGGCTGCGGCTCCTCGTCGTCTACGACAGCCCGTCCCCCGAGCGCCTCACCGCGGCCGGCGGCGTGCTCGCCGACATCGTCCGCCTGCCCTGACCCGGGCCGCCAAGTAAGCGCTAGCTTTTGGCGTCTGCTTTCATGGTCGCAAGACCCATACCGGCGGAAAGAACGAGGCGAGCATGATCGAGTGGTCCGACGAAGACCTGATGATCCGGGACGCGGTCCGCGACTGGATCGACGCGGAGGTCCGTCCCAACCTGGACGCGCTTGAGTCGGGCGAACTGCCGCCGTACGACATCATCCGCGGGCTCTACAAGACGTTCGGGATGGACGAGCTGGCGCGCTCGTCGTTCAAGGCCCGGATGGAGAAGGAGCGCGCGGGCGCGTCCGGCGGCGGCTCCTCCGACGACGGCGACGACGCCGACGCGGGGACCGGCCGCGGCGGCAACGCGGCGATGAGCATGCTCCCGATCATCGAGCTCTGCAAGGTGGCACCGGGCCTGGTGTCGGCGATGGGCGTGGGCCTCGGCCTCGCCGCCGGGACGATCATGAAGCGCGGGACCGTCGAGCAGAAGGAGCGCTGGGCCCTCGACCTGCTCACCATGGAGAAGGTCGGAGCGTGGGCGATCACCGAGCCCAACTCCGGTTCGGACGCCTTCGGCGGCATGCAGGCCACCGCCCGCAAGGTCGGCGACGAGTACGTCCTCAACGGCAGCAAGACGTTCATCACCAACGGCCCCTACGCCGACACGATCGTCTTCTACTGCAAGCTCGACGAGGACGGCGTCGAACCCCGCGACCGCGAGATCCTCACGTTCGTCCTCGACACGGGCATGGAGGGCCTCGAGCAGAGCAAGCCGCTGCGGAAGATGGGCCTGCACTCCTCCCCCACCGGCGAGCTGTTCCTCGACGACGTCCGCGCGGGCGCCGACCGGCTGCTGTCGTCCGGCAAGGGCGGCGGCAAGGAGTCGGCCAAGCAGAACTTCGTGACCGAGCGCGCCGGCGTCGCCGCGATGGCCCTCGGCGTCATCGAGGAGTGCCTGAAGCTGTCGGTCGGGTACGCCAAGACCCGCGAGCTGTGGGGGCAGCGGATCGGCGACTTCCAGCTCATCCAGCTCAAGCTCGCCAAGATGGAGGTCGCGCGCCTCAACGTGCAGAACCTCGTCTTCCGGCACATCGAGATGCAGCGCGCGGGCCGCACCCCCACCCTCGCCGAGGCGTCCGCGATGAAGCTGTACGCCGCGCAGGCCGCGAGCGAGGTCGCGCAGGAGGCCGTCCAGCTGTTCGGCGGCAACGGCTACATGAGCGAGTACCGGGTCGAGCAGCTCGCCCGCGACGCCAAGTCGTTCCAGATCTACGCAGGCACCGACGAGATCCAGGTGACGCACATCGCCCGCGACCTGCTGTCGCGCTGACGCACCCGGCCGGTCCGGCCGTTCCGCGGCGGACTGTCGGGGGTCTCTGTGATCATGAGGCGCCCGACGGTCCCCCCGTGGAAAGGCTCCCATGTCCACCGATCTGTACGGCGCCCGCATCCTGGACGTCGTTCCCGGCGAGGCGCGCGTCCGGTTCCGCGTGTTCGTCGTCTACTACGACGTCGCCTGCAAGGACCACGCGCCCCTGCCCGGCGACGACGCCGGGTTCTTCTTCCGCCTCCTGTGGGAGGCGGCGCACGACCGCCCCATCCTCCGGTGGGACGCGCTGCAGGCCGTCCCGCTCGACGACTTCCTCGAACCGGAATGGGTGGACGCCAACGCCCACCGGTACGTGCGCCGCGTCGACCGCGTCGCCGTCCGCAACCACCCGGTCGCCGACGACTACTGGGACGGCCTGCACGACTTCTACTACGAGCGCGACGGCGGCTGGTCGAACGAGGACGGGCTCGTCCAGGCCGACTACGACGTCCGCGTCGCCGACGCCGCCTGGCTGGAGCCGCTCGAGCCGGGGCACTCCTGGGGCACGACCGTCTACGTGTCCCACGCCGACGACGTGCCCGATCCCGAGGCGCCCGCGCTCGTCGACCTGCGGGCGGCGTCCCGCGTCCTGGACCCGTTCCCCGGGGCGGACACCGACGCCGCCACGCCCTCCGACCTCGTCTTCTCCGACGACGGTACGTACCTCGCCGTCACCAGCCAGGACTGCGAGCTGGTCGTGTACCGCACCGCGGACTGGACCGAGCACGCCCGCCTCCCCCACGACGGGCACCTGCCGTGGGGCCAGGACGTCCAGTGGGTGCCGGGGACGCACCTGCTGACCATGCGCGTGATCGAGCGGTCGTCCGCCCCGCCGACCCGGGCCTACGACGTCGACGCCGGCGCGCTGGTCGACATCCCGGAGCAGCCCGGCGAGGCGCGCTCGCGGACCGGCCGGTACCGCGTCGACTACGAAGGCGGGAGGAGCGGGGCCGTCCGCTTCGCCGCCGACGGCGACACCCCCGAGCGGCTGATGCCGGTCCCCGGCCGGTCCGCCGGCGGCGCGTCCTTCACCGCCGACGAGACCCGCATGTTCGTCTACGGCAGCGCGGGCCTGCTCGTCCTCGACCCGTCCGACGGGCGGCACCTGGCCACGCTCACCGGTGTCGGGGCGGGCGTCGTCCGGCCGGACGGGTCCTGCCTCGCGGGCATGACCGGCGGCGCGGACGGCGGGCCCCAGCACATCGGCCTCTGGAGCGCCGAGGACGGCCGCCCGCTCATGCGCTGCCGCCCGAAGGGGCACCACGGCGTGTCGACCCTGGCCTGGTCGCCGGACGGACGCGTGCTGGCCGCCGCGCTCGTCCAGAGCCGCCACGGGTACGGCGGCGAAGTCCACCTGTTCGCGCCCGGCGACCCGCTCACCGTGCCCGAGGCGGGCGAGCCGTCCGAGGACGTGCTGCGCGAGCGTCTCGACCGGGCCCACGTCCCCGAGGACATCATCTTCCTCACCGGCCTGCTGGCCGACCGCGCCGACGACCCGGAGCACCGGGCGCGCACCTGGCGGGCGACGGCGAAGCGGCTGGCGGACCGGGCCGAGCCGCCGGCCGCGGCCCTCGCCGAGGCGCACCGCCGGGCCCTGGAGCACGGCGGCGGCCCCGCCGCCGTGGCCGACGGCGTCTCCCTCTCGTACCTGCTGTACGAGCAGGGCGACATGCACGGGGCGGTGGAGGCGGCCCGCGACGCCCACCGCCGCGCCGCGGAGCTCGGCGACGACGTGCCCGAAGGTCTGCGGTACACGGCGGCCGTGCGGCTGGCGGACATGACCCGCACGCGCGGCGCCGACGGCGACCTCGACGAGGCCGAGGCCGCCTACCGCGCCTGCCTGGACCTCCGGCCCGACGACCCGTGGACACTGCTCGGCCTCGGCTGGGTCGCCGCCGGACGCGGCGACGACGACGCGGCGCGGCCGCACCTGCTGCGCGCCGTCGACGCGGGCGACCCGAAGACCGAGGGCTACGCGGCCATGCTGCTCGCCGCCCCGGCGAAGCAGGCGCGGGACGTCACCGAGGCGCACCGCTGGTACGAGCGGGCCCTCGCGGCCGACGACCGGCACGCGCCGCTCGCGACGGGCCACCTCGGCGAGCTGCACTACTGGGTGGGCGACCGGGACGGCGCGCGCCACTGGTACGAGCGGATGCTGGAGGTCACCGACCTGCCCGATCTGGTCGCCGAGGCGTGCTGCCGGCTCGGCGAGATGGCCGCCGAGGACGGCGCCGCCGCCCGCGCCGCGGAGCACCTCGAGCGGGCCGCCGCGACGGGCGATCCGGCGTTCGCCGGGAAGGCGCGCGAACTGCTCGACCGGTTGCCGCGGAACTGACCGGTTCCGGGCGAACTTTCAGGGAATCTCCGCCATCGAAGAGGTGGAGGGCGGGCGCGGGCGATCGCCCGCCCTCCGGAGATCTTTTCTGGACAGCCGACGACGGGGACTGGATACTCACGAACATGGACGGTGGGCCCTCATACCCGGTGCGGGCGTCCGACGGGGAGCGCGACCGGGTGCTGCGCGTCCTCAGCGACCGGGTGGCCGAGGGCCGCATCTCGCACGAGACGTTCGAGCGGCGCGTCGACATGGCGCTGCAGGCCCGCAGCCGCGCCGAACTCGACGAGATCGTCCACGACCTGCCGCCGCCCGGCCGGGTGGTCGGCCGGCTCACCGGGCTGGTGTCGTCGTTCTCGCAGGCGACCGCGCGCATCGAGGCCGCGTGGCGGGCGCCGCGGCTGCCGCGGTTCGCGCTGCCGTCCGGCGGGCCGTCGCGCATCGTGGTGGGGCGCGCCCCCGCCTGCCAGTTCGTGCTGAGCGACCTGACCGTCTCCCGCTTCCACGCCGAGATCTACCGCACCGGCGACGCCTGGATGATCACGGACCTGGGGTCGATGAACGGCACCCGGGTGAACGGGTGGCGGCTGACCGGACCGGCGCGGGTGCGCCCCGGCGACGAGGTCGGCTTCGGCGATTCGAGCTTCATCGTCTCCGCGACCTGACCCCGCGGGGCCCTGAACCGGATCTGGTTGGATGCCCGGTATGGCCGACCTCGACGACGCCCGCGCCTGGGCCGCCCGCTCGATCCGCGCCCTGACCGACGACGCCGCGCGCGCCGAACCCACCCCGCTGATCCCCTTCCCGCTGCCCGGCTCCTGGGGCGTGTCCCTCCTGCTGAAGGACGAGTCCGCGCACCCCACCCGCACCCTGAAGCACCGGGCGGCGCGCGCGCTGTTCCGGCACGCGATCGCCTGCGGGCGGATCGTCGAGGGCACCCCGGTCTTCGAGGCCACCGGCGGCGGCGCGGCCGTCGCGCAGGCGTACACGGCGCGGCTGCTCGGGCTGCCGTACACGGCGGTGATGCCGGGCGAACCGGACGAGCGCCGCGCGGCGCCCGTCCGGGAGCTGGGCGGCGACGTCCGGTTCACCGCTCCCCCGCTCGCGATCTACGACGCGGCGCGGCGGCTCGCGGCCGACTCCGGCGGCTGCTTCCTCGACCAGTTCGGCTGGGCGGAGCGGGCGCTGGACCACCGCGGCGACGACCTGGCCGGCGAGCTGTTCGCGCAGGCGGGACGGCCGGACTGGGTGGTCGCCGGGGCCGGGACGGGCGCGACGGCGGCGTCGCTGGGGCGGCACGTCCGCGAGCACGGGCTGCCGACGCGGCTCGCGGTGGTCGATCCGGAGAACTCGGCGTACTTCCCGGGGTGGGCGTCGGGCGCCGCGGACTACGCCACCGGGATGCCGTCCCGCATCGAGGGCATCGGCCGCCCCCGGATGGAGCCTGGCTTCCTGCCGTCCCTGATCGACCTGATGATCCCGGTGCCGGACGCGGGGAGCGTCGCGGCGGCGCGGGCGGTGCGGGCGGCGACCGGCCTTCCGGTGGGCGGCTCCACGGGCGCGTGCCTGTGGGGCGCGCTGCACCTGGTGTCGCGGATGCGGGACGCGGGCGCGCGCGGCGGCGTGGTCGCGCTCATCGGCGACGCCGGCGACCGGCACCTGGCCACCTACCACGACGACGGGTGGGCGGCCCGCAAGGGCCTGGACCCGGCGCCGCACGCGGCGGCGATCGACCGGTTCCTGCGCGGCGGGCCGTGGGAGCCGCCGGCCCCGCGCGGGTGACGCGCGGGGGTGAGCGGAGGCGCGATCCGGATCCGGTAGATTCGGCGCTTCGGCCGGTCCTGAGCGGGGCGGGCGCCTTGACAAAGTAAGGTTCGGTCGGTCGGGGCCGGGCGCGACGAGGAGGAGGACAGCCGTGCAGATCGGGTTCGCCGTACCGGGGGCGGGGGCGTGGTCGACCCCGGCCAACCAGGTGCTGATCGCGCAGCGGGCCGAGGAACTCGGCTACGACTCCCTGTGGACGCTGCAGCGCGTGGTCAACCCGGCCGGCTCCGCGGACCAGACCTACCGCAACGTCCCCGACCCCCTCATCACGCTGGCCTACCTCGCCGGGTACACCGCGCGGGTGCGGCTCGGCGTCGCCGTGGTGAACCTGCCGTTCTTCTCCCCCGCCCTGCTCGCCAAGCAGGCGATCACGCTGGACCACGTCACGGGCGGCCGCCTGGACCTCGGGCTGGGGCTCGGCTGGATGCCCGAGGAGTTCGCCGCCGTCGGCGCGTCCATGGAGCGCCGCGGCGCCCGCGCCGAGGAGTTCCTCGCGGCGCTGCGCGCCTTCTGGACGGGCGAGGCCGGGGAGGTCAGCGAGTTCCGCGGCGAGTTCTACGACATCCCGCCGGTCACCATGGACCCGCGGCCGCTGCAGCGCCCCGAGCCGCCGATCCTGCTGGGCGGCGCGTCCGAGCCGGCGCTGCGCCGCGCCGGGCGGCTCGCCGCCGGCTGGGTCAGCTCGAGCCGCGCGGAACTCGCCGACATCGGACGCTCGATCGACATCGTCCGCGAGGCGGCCGAGAAGGCCGGCCGGGACGCCGCCGCGCTGCGGTTCGTCTGCCGCGGCGCGGTGCGGATCCGCGAGGAGGGCGACGACGCCTCCGACATCGGCACCGGCGCCGACCGGCGGCCGCTGACCGGCACCTACGACCAGATCGTCGGCGACTTCGACGCGCTCGCCGAGCAGGGCGTCACCGAGCTGTTCCTCGACCTGAACTTCGACCCGCGGCTCACCGGCCCCGACGCCGACCCGTGGGACTCGATGTACATCGCCCGCGAGGCGCTCGAGGCGCTCGCCCCGCGCTGACCCGCACCGGGGCCGCCCCCGCCCGGCCCCCCCTCGGAGCGCCGCTCAGAGTTCGGGGCCGTCCGCCGCCCCGTCGGGCCGCGGCGGACGGCCCTCCCACGGGGTGCTGAGCACGACGGTGGTCCGGGTGGCGACGTTCGCCGCCGCGCGGATCCGCTGCAGCAGGTCCTCCAGCTCGTTCGGCGACCCGACGCGCACCTTGAGGATGTAGCTCTCGTCCCCGGCCACCGAGTGGCACGCCTCGATCGCGGTGAGGTGCGCCAGCCGGTCGGGCGCGTCGTCGGGCGCCGCCGGATCGATCGGCTTGATCGACACGAACGCGGTCAGCGGCAGCCCGATCCGCGCGTGGTCGAGCCGCGCGGTGAACCCCTGGACGATCCCGCGTTTCTGCAGCCGCCGCACGCGCTGGTGCACGGCCGACACCGACAGGCCCGTCTCCTTGGCCAGGTCGGTGAAGCTCATCCGCCCGTCGTCGGCCAGCAGCCCCAGGATCTGGCGATCGATCTCCTCCACGAGGGGAATCTAGCGCGCCCGCGGGCCCCCGCGAGCCGCCGCAGATCACAGATCGGCGCCATCCCGCGGAATCGTCCGACATTCCGGGCGGATCACCGGCGTCCGGAGCGCAGCGCCCCGCAGGACCCGCGGACGACGAGCTCGGTCGGCAGCAGGACCGGCCCGCCGCGCCCGCGCCGCGCGGGCTCGCGCAGCAGCAGCTCGCACGCCCGGTACCCGATGTCGCGGCCGGGCCGGGCGACGGCGGTCAGCGGCGGGTCGCACAGCTCCGCCCACGGGACGTCGTCCACCATCGCGATCGACACGTCCGCGGGCACCCGCAGGTCCAGTTCGCGCGCGACCAGCACGGCGGCCTCGCCGAGGAGGTGCTCGGCCGCGACGACGGCGGTGACGTCGTCGCGGCGCTGCAGCAGCCCGGCGGCGGCCGCGTAGGCGGCGTCGCGGGCGGGGCGGGCCGCCACGACCAGGTCCTCCTCGGCGGGGACGCCGAGGCGGGCGAGGGTGTCGCGGAACGCCCGCTCCCGCACGCCCGGCTCGCCGCCGGGCGCCGCGGCGCCGAGGAACGCGATCCGCCGGTGCCCCAGCCCGACGAGGTACTCCGCGAGGGACCGGACGCCGCCCGCGTCGTCGGCGAGCACGGTGGGGATCTCGGCGAGGCCCGGCAGCACCCGGTCGGCGAACACGACGCTCGAGCACACCCGGGCGGCGGCGCGCCAGTCGGCGGTCTCCCCCGCCGGGCGCGCGATGATCCCGTCGACGCGCTGCTCGACGAACCGGTCGACGATCTCGGCCTCGCGCTCGGCGTCGCCGTGCGCGGCGTCCACGACGACGTGCCCGCCGAGCGTCCGCGCGCACGCCAGCACGCCCGCGACCAGCTCGGCGCAGAACGGGTCGGTCACGTCCGGGACGATCAGCCCGATCCCCCCGGAGCGCCGCAGTTTCAGGCCGCGGCCGAGGGCGCTCGGCCGGTAGTCCAGCTCGCGTGCGGCGGCCAGCACCCGCTCGCGGGTGGCGTCGGCGACCGCGCCGGTCCCGGAGAACACGCGCGACACCGTGGCGATGCCGACGCCCGCCGCGGCCGCCACGTCCTTGATGGTCGCCGATCGCCGGTCCGCCATCGCCGTCCTTCCCCCGGGAGGTTTTCGATCATCTTCTCATAACGGACTCTCCCCTGGAAACGGTTCCATGATGTTTACTCCACACAACGCAGCAAAAGCCCTGTTCGGCAGGGTGATGAGGAAACGTTTCCACAAGGAGCGCGAGGAATCCGATGGCGAAGATCACGCTGGACCAGGTCGACAAGGTGTACTCCGGCGGCGTCAAGGCCGTGGACGGCCTGAACCTGGAGATCGGCGACGGCGAGTTCATGGTGCTGGTCGGCCCGTCCGGCTGCGGCAAGTCCACCGCGCTGCGGATGATCGCCGGGCTGGAGGAGATCAGCGGCGGGAAGATCTCCATCGGCGACCAGGTCGTCAACGACCTCGCCCCCAAGGACCGCGACATCGCGATGGTCTTCCAGAACTACGCCCTCTACCCGCACATGACCGTCGAGCAGAACCTCGCGTTCGGCCTGAAGCTGCGCGGCACCCCCAAGGCGGAGATCAAGCAGAAGGTGCAGGAGGCCGCCAAGATGCTCGGCCTCGAGCAGTTCCTGTCCCGCAAGCCGGCCGCGCTGTCGGGCGGCCAGCGGCAGCGCGTCGCGATGGGCCGCGCGATCGTCCGGCAGCCGCAGGCGTTCCTGATGGACGAGCCGCTGTCCAACCTCGACGCCAAGCTGCGCGTGTCGATGCGGGCGTCGCTCAGCCAGCTCCACGAGCGGCTCGGCGTCACCACCGTCTACGTCACCCACGACCAGATCGAGGCGATGACGCTCGGCACCCGCGTGTGCGTGCTGCGCGAGGGCGTCCTGCAGCAGGTCGACACCCCGCAGCGGCTGTTCGAGAACCCCGTCAACCTGTTCGTCGCCGGGTTCATCGGGTCGCCCGCCATGAACTTCGTCACCGCCGACCTCGCCCGCGGCGACGGCGGCGCGAGCGTCTCGTTCGCCGGCTACACCCTACCCGTCCCGGACGCGACGCTGGACGCCAAGCCCGGCCTGCGCGACTACCTCGGCAAGCAGGTCATCCTCGGCATCCGCCCGTCGGACTTCGAGGACGCCGCCCACGCCAAGCCCGAGTGGGCGCCGATGTCGGTGCGCAGCAGCGTCACCGAGGAGCTGGGCAGCGAGATCAACGTCATCTTCACCATCGACGCCCCGCCGGTCGAGCACAAGGACACCGCCGACCTCGCCCGCGACGAGACCGAGGGCGAGGAGGACATGGCGATCCCGCTCGCCGAGAACAAGGCGCTGTGGACGGCCCGCGTCAACTCGCGCTCGCAGGTCCGGCCCGGCCAGCACGTCGACCTGGCCGTCGACACCGGCCGCCTGCACTTCTTCGACCCCGCCAGCGGCCTGGCCATCGGCCACCCCGACCGCAAGCCGGGCGGCCCGTCCGTCACCAAGGCCGACGACTGAGGATCCCGCCGGGACGGACGATGCCCGCGGCCCCCGGAGGGGGCGCGGGCATCGCCGTCCGTCCGTCCGTGCTCACTTCACCGAGCCGGCCAGCACTCCCTGCACGAAGTACCGCTGGAACGCGAAGAACACCGCCAGCGGGACGATCAGCGACAGGAACGCGCCCGGCGCCAGGATGTCGATGTTGCCGGTGAACTGCCGCATCTGCGACTGCAGCCACTTCGTCATCGGCTGCGCCTCCGTGTCGGCGAACACCAGCGCCACCAGCAGGTCGTTCCACACCCACAGGAACTGGAAGATGCCGAGCGAGGCGATCGCCGGACCGCCCAGCGGGAAGATCACCCGCCGGAAGATCGTCCACTCCGAGCCGCCGTCCATCCGCGCGGCCTCGAGCAGGTCCCGCGGGATCGCCGCGAAGAAGTTGCGCAGCAGGAAGATGGCGAACGGCAGCCCGAACGCCACGTGGAACAGCACCACGCCGGTGATCGAGCCGAACATCTGGAACCCGCCGAACTCGATGGCGCCGTACAGCTTCGCCACCGGGATCAGCGCGACCTGCACCGGCACCACCAGCAGCGCCACCACCAGCAGGAACAGCCAGTCGCGGCCCGGGAACTCCATCCACGCGAACGCGTACCCGGCGAGCGCGGCGATCACCACGACCAGCACGGTGGCCGGGACGGTGATCAGCATCGTGTTCCAGAACGAGTCGACGAAGTCGTCCCGCCCGAGCAGCGAGGAGTAGGCGTCGAACGTCAACTGGGACGGTTCGGTGAACACGTTCCACCAGCCGTCCGCGCTGTTGTCCTCGGTCGAGCGCAGCGACGCCACGAGCAGCCCGAGCGTCGGCACCAGCCAGAAGATCGCGATGAGCACGAGCAGCGCCTGCGCCGCCCCGCCGCCGAGCTTGCCGACGATGCGGGACGCGACGCCCCGGCGCGGGGCGCCCGACGCGCCGCCGCCCGCCGGCGCCGCCTTCGCGGCGGCCGTCCGCACCGCGACCTGCTCGCCCGTCTCCTGCCCGCCCGCCTCCGCGGCCGTCTCGTCCGCGGCCGTCTGCTCCGCGGCCGTCTCCTCCGGAGGAGTCCCGTCCGAAGCGGACCGTTCCGTGCCGTCCGCGGTGCTCATTTCCGCTCCTGCCGCATTCGCCGGATGTTGAACAGCATGGCGGGCAGCACCAGCAGGAACAGCAGCACCGCGATCGCGCTGCCGGCCCCCTGGTCGTTGCCGCCGCCGAACGACTCGGTCCACATCTCCAGCGCCAGCACGCTGGCGTTCGGATCTCCGCCGCCGATGATGTAGACGAGGTCGAAGACCTTCAGGACGTTGATGACCAGCGTCACCATCACGACCATCAGGACGGGCGCCAGCAGCGGGATCGTCACCCGCCGGAACACCTGCCACTCTGTCGCGCCGTCCACCCGGGCCGCCTCGAGCGCGTCCCGCGGGATGGCCGCGAGCCCCGCCGCGATCAGCACCATCGCGAACCCGGCCCACACCCACAGGTACGCCCCGATGATCGCGGGCGTGATCAGGGTGCTCCCGAGCCATTCGGCGCCGCGGTACGCCTCGGTGAAGTTGTCCTGCGGCAACCGGACCGTGACCTGCCCGGACCCGACGTCCTCCAGCGTGAACGTCCCGTCCGGGCGGGTGGTCGCGGTCGCCACCACCTCGCCGCCGCGGACCGCCTCGACCCGGACGCCCGGCAGCCCGCTCTCGCCCTGGTTCGGCTGGTTGAGCGTGCCGCCGCCGCCCCGGGTGAAGTCGAACCACACCGTGCCGGTGATCTCACCGGAGCCCGCCGACGGCGGCGCCGCCGCGGGCTCGGCCGTGTCCGGCAGGTACTCCGGCTTGACCTTCACCAGCGGCAGGACCGCGGTCTGCCCCGCCGTCACCGGCCGCGCGGCGACGACGGCGCCGCCGTCCTCGCGCACCGGCTGGTCCCCGGCGGTGCGGGGACCGGCGCCCGGGTAGGTGCGGTCGGTGCTGACCATGTCGTGCACCGCGACCATCGCGGCGTTGGCGATGCCCTTGTCGGGGTCCTGCTGGTACACCAGCCGGAAGATCACGCCGGAGGCGAGGAACGAGATCGCCATCGGCATGAACACCACGAGCTTGAACGCCGTCGCCCACCGGATCCGCTCGGTGAGGACGGCGAACACCAGGCCGACGATGGTGACGATCGTCGGCGCCACCACCACCCAGATCGCGGTGTTGCGGACCGCGACGAGGTTGTCGTGCCCCTGGAAGACCCCGGCGTAGTTGTCGAAGCCGGCGAAGTCTCCCGCGGCGTCGAAGAAACTGCGGATCACCGAGTAGACGATCGGGTACACCACGAGGAAGCCGAGCAGCAGCAGCGCCGGCAGCAGGAACAGCAGCGCCAGCCACGACGGCGGCGTCAGGCGCTCGCGTCCCCCGCGGCGGGGCGGTGCGGTGCCCGCACCCGTGCCCGCCGCGCCGGCACCGCCGTCCACGGCGGCGGCGCCGCCGGCCGTCACGGCCGGCGGCGTCCCGTCTTTCGGAGCCTTCATCGGGGGTCCCTTACTTGCCGTACGCCTCGGCGGCCGCGGACTCCAGCCTCTTCTGCGTCCCCTCGACGTCGGTCGGGTTCTGCACGAACTGGCGCAGCGCCTCCCACATGCCGTCGCCCGGGGTCGCGCCGAACGCGGCGGGCGTCAGGTCTGACATGTCGTAGCGGGCGGCGTCCCCGGCGGCCTGGAGCTGCTGGATGAGCTGCTTGGCGATCGGGTCGGAGTAGGCGTCCGGCGGCACGTTCTTGTTCGGGGTGAGGTAGCCGCCGAGCCCGGCCCAGGTCTTGCCCGCCTCGGGCGAGGCGAGGAACTTCATCAGCTCCTGGGTGCCCTTGTCGTCGGTCAGCGCGACGGCGACGTCGCCGCCGAGGATGGCCGGCGCCGTGTCCCCGGCCTGCGGGAACGGGAACACCTTGGCGTCCGTGCCGACCTTGGCCTCGGTGGTGCCGATGTTGGCGGCGGCGAAGTCGCCGCCGTACACCATGGCGCCCTTCTGCTCGCCGAAGACCTGCGTGACCGACTCGTCGAACTTGGTCTTGGTGGCGGTGGCGACGCCGCCGTTGAGGAAGTCGGGCTTGCCCCAGATCTTCGCGAGGGTCTCCAGCGCGTCGGCGACGGTCTTGTCGGTCCACTTGAGCTCGTGCTCGGCGAGCTTGTCGTAGTTCTCCGGCCCGGCCTGCGACAGGTAGACGTTCTCGAACCAGTCGGTGAGCGTCCAGGAGTCCTGCGGCCCGGCGGCCAGCGTGAACGGGGTGGTGCCGGAGTTCAGCAGCGTCGTGGACGCCTGGGCCAGCTCGTCGAACGTCTTCGGGGGCTGGACGCCCGCGGTGGAGAACGCCTCCGGCGAGTACCAGATGATCGACTTGTAGGCGGCCTTGATCATCACGCCGTAGGTCTTGCCGTCGCTGGAGCCGAGCTCCTTCCAGTACGGCTCGAAGTTCTTCTCGACCTCCCCGACGACGTCGGCGCCGAGCGGCTTGAGCTTGCCGTCCTCGGCGTACTGCTGCATCAGCCCCGGCTGCGGCAGGATCGCCACGTCCGGCGGGTTGCCGGCCGACAGCCGCGGGCCGAGGAACGCGTCGGTGTTCTCGCCGGTGGAGGCGTAGTTGACGGTCGCGCCGCTCTGCTTCTCGAACGCGTCGAGGACCTTGCGGAAGTTCTCCTCCTCCGGGCCGGTCCACTTCGCCGCGACCTCGACCGTGACGCCCTTCAGCGGGCCGTCTCCGCCGCCGTCGCCCTCACCGCCGCCGTCGTCCCCGCCGCACGCCGCGGCGGACGACACCAGCATCCCCGCCGCGACCGCCGCGCCGAACGCCCGGCGGCCGAACCATGAGACCCTCATCCCTCATCCTTCCTGAGCGGACCGGCCGTGTCGTCTGCTCCCCAGATCGACGCGCCGGACTCGATATCGAAGAAGTGCAGGCGCCCGGTGTCGACGCGAATCGTCACCGGGTCGCCCGCCTTCACGCGGGTGCGGGGGCTGAACCGGGCGACGACGTCGGTGCGCTCCTCGCGCGCGCCGCCCGGCATGTCGGCCCCCGCGTCGCGGGCGAGCTCCTTGGTGTCCTCGGTGACGACCGGCGCCGCCTCGACCGCGAAGTGGACGAGCACGTCCGAACCCATCGCCTCCACCAGATCGGCGGCGGCCTCCAGCCGGGTCCCCTCGGGGGCCTCGGCGAGTTCGGCGTCCTCCATGTCCTCGGGGCGGATGCCGACGACGACGTCGCGCCCCAGGTAGGACGCCAGGGCCGGGCGCTCGGTCAGCACCGCGGGCGGCAGCGTCAGCGTGCGGGCGCCGATCTCCAGGCGCGGGTTCTCCGCGTCCCCGGTGAGGGCGCCCTTGAGCAGGTTCATGGCCGGCGATCCGATGAAGCCGGCGACGAAGAGGTTCGCGGGCCGGTCGTAGAGCTCCTGGGGCGGCGCGACCTGCTGCAGCTCGCCCTTCTTCATGACCGCGACCCGGTCGCCGAGCGTCATCGCCTCGGTCTGGTCGTGCGTGACGTAGACCGTGGTGACGCCGAGGTCCCGCTGCAGGCGGGCGATCTCGGCGCGCATCTGCACGCGCAGCTTCGCGTCGAGGTTCGACAGCGGCTCGTCCATCAGGAACGCCTGCGGCTCGCGGACGATCGCGCGGCCCATCGCGACGCGCTGCCGCTGGCCGCCCGACAGGTTGCGGGGCTTGCGGCCCAGGTGCTCGGTGAGCCCGAGGATCTCGGCGGCCCGGTCGACCTTCTCGCGGATCTCGGCCTTCGGCAGCTTGCGCAGCGACAGGCCGAACCCGATGTTGTCGCGGACCGACAGGTGCGGGTACAGGGCGTAGCTCTGGAACACCATCGCGACGTCGCGGTCGCGGGCGGGCACCCGGTTCACGACGCGGCCGCCGATGGTCACCTCGCCCTCGGAGATGTCCTCGAGGCCGGCGACCATCCGCAGCGCGGTCGTCTTGCCGCAGCCGGAGGGGCCGACCAGGACGAGGAACTCCCCGTCGGCGATGTGGAGGTTCAGGTCGGTCACGGCCCGCGTGCCGTCGGGATAGACCTTCCCGACGCTGGTCAGGTCGACCTCTGCCACGGCGTCTCCTCTTCTTCCGGCACGGGTTCCCCCGGGCGCGTCCGGGCAGGTGGAAGCCCTGTCCGCACCGGTGGGAGAAACGGTCTCTACCCCGGCGTAACTTGCAACAAGGTGGTACATGGCGGAACGCCCCCACCGCAATACGCGGTGTGCCGGGGAACGCATTTGGTGCAGAGATCGTTATCGTCGCGATCCCGGCCGTTGACGGGTCTCTCCGCCGCCGCATTCGGGGCCGTCCGAAATGCGGAAAGGGCGGGACGAAAACGCCCCGCCCTTCCGTGGTTCCCGATCGGAAACCGGGTCTTACCCGAACCGCCTGATCAGAGGGTTCAGCCGACGATCACGAGTCCGCGCCCGGTCACGTTCATCGGCTCGTGGCCGTCCTCGGTGCACACGACGATGTCCTCGATGCGGGCGCCGTGCGGCCCCGGGTAGATGCCGGGCTCGATGGAGAACGCCATCCCGGGCTCGAGCGGCTCGGTGTTGCCCGCGACGATGTACGGCTCCTCGTGCGACTCCAGGCCGATGCCGTGCCCGGTCCGGTGGAAGAAGTGTTCGCCGTGGCCCGCCGCCGCGATGACGTCCCGGCCCGCCGCGTCCACCGCCTCCGGCGTCGCCCCCGGCCGGACGGCCGCGCACGACGCGCGCTGCGCCTCCTCCAGCACCGCGTAGTAGGCGCGGTACTCGGCGGGCGGCTCCCCCACGCAGTAGTTGCGGGTGGAGTCGGAGCAGTAGCCGGACGGCATCGTCCCGCCGATGTCGACCACGACCGGCTCGCCCGGCCGGATCTCCCGGTCCGACAGCTCGGCGTGCGGGTTGGCGCCGTTCGGGCCCGACCCGACGATCACGAAGTCGACCCTCTCGTGCCCCTCGGCGATGATGGCGTCCGCGATGTCGCGGCCCACCTCCCGCTCGGTGCGACCCGGCCGCAGGAACTCCGGCACCCGGCGGTGCACCCGGTCGATCGCGGCGCCCGCCTCGCGCAGCGCCGCCACCTCGGCCGCGCTCTTGCGCATGCGCAGCTCCCGCAGCACCGACCCCGCCGCGACCTGCTCGGCGCCCGGCAGCGCGGCCCGGAACCGCAGCGCCATGACCGCCCACATCCGGTCGGCGACCCCGACCCGCGCGACGTCCCGGGGCAGCCGGGCCGCGGCGAGCGCGAACGGGTCGTCGGTCTCGTCCCACGGCACGAACTCGATCCCGAGGCCGCCGGCGGGCGACTCCCGCGCGGCGGGCAGCTCCAGCCGCGGGACCATCATGAACGCGTCGCCGGACGCGGGCACCACCAGGCACGTGAGCCGTTCGAGCGGCAGCGCGTCGTAGCCGGTGACGTAGCGCAGGTCGGGCCCCGGGGTCAGCAGCACCGCCCCCAGTCCCGCCTTCGCCGTCGCCTCCCGGACACGGCCGAGCCGCTCGCGCGGATACAACTCCGTCGTCACATCCGTCTCCATCTTCGCGGGCAGCGGCGTGCGCGGCCGCCGGGCCGCCCGCCTCGCGGTGCGCCTCCGGCGATGCGCGATCGCCGCTTCCTCCTCCCCTGTGACCTGGTCCTGTTACATTCTGCATGTGCTCCGACACAGGATGATCCGCCTCGGATACGCCCCCAGCATCGCAAGAACCGGCGGGCGGCGCCGCCCCGGGCCTCCCCGCCGGCACGGCGGCTGACCGGGTGCCCGCGAGGGAGACCGGCCGCGCCGCCGGGCGGGCGGCGGGCCGGGCCGACGCGAGACCGGACGCACGGGCCGAGACGCGGGCCGGGGAGCGCGCCGAACGGCTCCGGGCCGCGAGGGCCGCCGCGCTCGCCGCCGGGGAGGCCGCCGCCGCCGACCGGCGGCGCCGCCGGGCCGCCGGGGAGCGCCGCGTCGCCGTCGAACTGCAGCGCGCGGTGCTGCCGCTGCCCCGCGGCGTCCGCGACCTGCCCGGCCTGCGCGTCGCCGTCCGGTACCTGCCGGCGCGCGACGAGACCCGGGTCGGCGGCGACTGGTACGAGGCGGCGGCGCTGGCCCCGGACGAGGTGCTGCTCGCCGTCGGGGACGTGGCGGGCCACGGCCCGGCGGCCGCCGCCGAGATGGCCCGGCTGCGCGGCGCCCTCGGCGGCCTCGCCCGCACCGGCGCGTCCCCGGGCGCCCTGCTCGGCCTGCTCAACGAGACCCTGGCGGGCCCGGGCGGCACCCCCTCCGGCGCCCCGGATCCGCGCACGGCGAGCGCCGTCGCCGCCCGGTACCGTCCCGGCGCGCGGCTGCTCACCTGGGCGCGGGCCGGGCACCCGCCGCCGGTCCTGCTGCGCGGCCGCCGCGCCCGCCCGCTGGACGCGCCCGGCGGCGTGCTGCTCGGTGTCGCGGGCGCGCCCCGCCCCGCCGACGCCGAGATCCGCCTGCGCCGCGACGATTTGCTGCTGCTCTACACCGACGGCCTCGTCGCGCGGCGCGGCCGGGACCCCGCGGACGGGCCGGCGATGCTGTGCGCGGCCGCCGCGGAACGGCACGCCGCGCCGCCGGACGCCGTCGTCGACCACGTCCTGCGGTCGCTGGGCGCCGCCAACCCCGACGACGACATCTGCCTGCTCGCCGCGCGGGTGACGTGAGCGGACGCGGAGCGTCGCACCCGCGTGGAAGGATGTGCGCATGAGCGGGCTGATGCTGCTGGACACGCCGTCGCTGTACTTCCGCGCCTTCTTCGGCGTGCCCGAGTCGGTCACGGCCCCGGACGGGACGCCGGTGAACGCGGTGCGCGGGCTCGTCGACATGATCGCGCGGCTCGTCCAGGACCGCTCCCCCGACCGGCTCGTCTGCTGCATGGACGCCGACTGGCGGCCCGCGTTCCGGGTGGCGGCGCTGCCGTCCTACAAGGCGCACCGCGTCGCCGAGGACGGCGGCGACCAGACGCCCGACCCGCTGTCCGCGCAACTGCCGATCATCGACGCCGTGCTGGACGCCTTCGGGCTGGCCCGCACGGGCGTGCCCGGGTTCGAGGCCGACGACGTCATCGGCACCCTCGCGGTGCGCGGCGCCGCCGACGGGCCCGTCGACATCGTGACCGGCGACCGCGACCTGTTCCAGCTCGTCGACGACCGCGGGCCGGTCTCCGTGCTGTACACCGCGCGGGGCGTCCGGAACCTGCAGGTGATGGGCGAGAAGGAGGTCGCGGAGAAGTACGGCATCCCGGGCCGCGGCTACGCCGACTACGCGACGCTGCGCGGCGACCCCAGCGACGGGCTGCCGGGCGTCCCGGGGGTCGGCGACAAGACGGCGGCGGCGCTGGTCACCCGGTTCGGCTCGGTCGCGGGCATCCTCGCGGCGCTCGACGGGGGCGACGAGGGCTTCCCGGCGGGGGCGCGCAAGCGGATCGACGCCGCCCGCGACTACCTCGCGTCGGCCGAGACCGTGGTCCGCGTCGTCACCGACATCGAGGCGCCGGAGCTGGCCGCGCTGGACGACCGCCTTCCCGCGGGCGCGCGGGACCCGGAGGCGCTGGTGGAGCTGGCGGACCGGTGGAACCTCTCGAGCCCGGTGAACCGGCTGCTGAACGCCCTGGCGCGCTGACCGCCTCCCCCGCACGCCCCCCGCGGGACCGCCTCCGCACGCCTCCCCGCGCGGCCGCGCGGCACCGCCGGCGCAATCCCGGTTACAAGTTGCACCGAAAGTGTCAGATGACGCAGACCGGCCGTGCCCGCGGATGCAGCATCGTGAACGGTAAGGGGCTTTCCTTGGCACATGCATGCAGCACGCAGAGCGCCGCGAGGCCGGTCGTGACCCCCGGCCGGCCGCGACGGCGGCATGGACGGACCGGCACCCGGGGCTTTGGGCCTCATCGCCCCACTCCCCCCATCGCCGCGGGTGCCGGTTCACGCGTCGGCCCGGCCGCGCCTCCGGGGCGCGGCCGGGCCGCGGCGGGGGCCCCGCGGTGAGCCCGGCGACGGCCCGTGCCGCGCGGAGCGCGGGGCACGGCTTCTGGGCGGATCTCGACGGCGCGCAGCGGGCGGCGCTGCGCCGGGCGGGCCGCCCTCGCTCCTACCCGCCCCGGACCCCGCTGTGCTACCAGGGCGAGGACTCCGACCACATCATCGTGATCGAGCGGGGCTGGGCGAAGGTCGCGTCGGCGACGGAGGACGGCCGGGAGATCGTCCTGGCCGTGCGCGGGCCGGGCGACCTGGTGTGCGAGAGCGCGGTGCTGGGCGGCCGGCAGCGGTCGGCCGCCGTGACGGCGCTCGGCGCGGTGCGGGCGCTGATCGTCCCGGCGGCCCGCTTCACCGCGTTCCTGGACGCCCATCCCGGGATGTGGCTGCTGGTCAGCGGGACGTTCGTGCGGCGCCTGGACGACGCCGACCGGCGCCTGCAGGCGACGGTGTCCGCGCAGGGCGCCCGGCGGCTGGCGCTGCTGCTGGCCGACCTCGCCGACCTGTCCGCCCGGCACGCGCCGCCCGCGGCGGGCGGCGGGATCGAGATCGCCCCGCCGCTCTCCCAGGGCGAGCTGGGCGGCTGCATCGACGCCTCCCGCGAGACGGTCGCGCGGGCGCTCGCCGTCCTCCGCGGGGCGGGCCACGTCCGGACGGCCCGCCGCCGCATCACCGTCCGGGACCCCGAGGCGCTCCGGATCTTTGCCGAGAGCGCACTGGACTGACGGCCCCCGCGGACGTCCCGCCCGGCGCCTTTACGTTGTAGATCAGGAAAGCGGCCGTCAGCGGGGCGCGGCGGCCGCCGGTTCCCGCCGGTCGGGGGTCTCCTGGTCGGCGAGCCAGCCGAGGATGCCCTCGACGGCGTCGCGGCAGCCGCCGCAGCCGGTCCCCGCGCGGGTCTCGCGGGCGACGTCGTCGGCGGTGCGGGCGCCGTCCTCCCACGCCTCCCGGACGCGGCGCTTGGTGACGCCGTTGCACTGGCAGACGGTCGCGGCGTCCGGCATCCGCAGCGGCGAGTCGGCCCGCGTCCCGCCGCCGTCCCGGCCCGCGCCGGGGAACAGCAGCGACAGGCGTTCGGCGGGCAGCGGCGCGGCGCGGTCGTAGAGCTGGGTGAGGGTCCCGGCGGCGGCGGTCTCGCCGAGCAGGATCGCGCCGATCAGCCGGCCGTCCCGGATGACGGCCTTCTTGTAGGTGCCGCGGGAGACGTCGGTGAACCGGACGACCTCGACGCCGTCGTCCTCGTCGCCGAAGTGGGTCTCCCCCATCGACGCGAGCTCGATCCCGGCGGCCTTGAGCCGGGTGATCTGCCGGGCGCCGGTGAAGCGGGCGCCGGGCTCGGTCCCGGCGAGCAGCCCGGCGAGGATCCCCGCCTGCTCCCAGGCGGGCGCGACCAGCCCGTACACCTCGTCGCGGTGCTCGGAGCACTCCCCGATGGCGCGGACGGACGGGTCGGCGACCGAGCGCAGCTCGTCGTCGACGATCACGCCGCGGCCGACGGCGAGGCCGGCGGCGCGGGCGAGCCCGGTCTCGGGCCGGACGCCGCAGGCGACGACGACCAGGTCCGCGTCGATCGTCTCGGCGGCGCCGCCGGCGTCCAGCTCCACGCCGGTGACGCGGCGGTCGCCGCCCGTCCCGGACGTCCGCACGCCGGTGACGCCGACGCCGACGCGGGACCCGACGCCCAGCCCGGCGAGCGTCCGCGCCAGGACCCGACCCGCGGCGGGGTCGAGCTGCCGTTCCATCAGGTGGCCGGCCAGGTGCAGGACGGTGACGTCCAGGCCGCGTCCGGCGAGGCCGCGCGCGGCCTCGATGCCGAGCAGCCCGCCGCCGATCACCACGGCGCGGCGCGCGGTGGCGGCGAGCTCGCTGATGCGGCGGCAGTCGTCGAGGGTGCGGAACGCGAGCGCGCCGCGCGGCAGGCCCTCGGCGAGGCCGGGCAGCGGCGGGACGAACGCGGTGCTGCCGGTGGCGAGGACGAGCGTGCCGTACGGGGTGGCGGTCCCGTCGGACGCGTGCACGGTGCGGGCGGCGCGGTCGATGCGGGTCACCTCGACGCCGAGGCGCGCGTCGACGCCGTGCGCCGCGTACCAGGCGGCGTCGACGAGCGCGATGTGCTCGGGGTCGGCGGCCCCGGCGAGGACGTTCGACAGCAGCACCCGGTTGTAGGGCCGCTGCGGCTCCGCGCCGAACACGGTGATCGGGACGGACGGGTCCCGGTCGCGCAGCTCGCCGACGAACCGGGATCCGGCCATGCCGTTGCCGACGACGACGACGCCGGGCGCGGCGCTCATCGGCCCACCGCCTCGGGCCGCCGCGCGTCGATCTGCAGCAGCGGCTTGATCTGCTCGCGCTCGACCTCGAACTCGATGCTGGGGTCGGGCGTCTCGGGCGCGTTGACGAACGAGACGAACCGGCGGAGCCGCTCGGGGTCGTCCAGCACGTCGCTCCACTCGTCGGAGTAGGACGCGACGTGCCGTTCCATGGCGGCGTCGAGTTCGGCGCAGATGCCGAGGGCGTCGTCCATGACCACCTCCCGCAGGTAGTCGAGACCGCCGTCCAGGTCCTCCAGCCAGCTCGCGGTGCGCTGCAGCCGGTCGGCGGTGCGGATGTAGAACATCAGGAACCGGTCGATCGCGGTGACCAGCTCGTCGTCGGACAGGTCGCTCGCGAGCAGGTCGGCGTGCCGGGGCCGCATGCCGCCGTTGCCGGCGACGTAGAGGTTCCAGCCGTTCTCGGTGGCGATGATCCCGAAGTCCTTGCTCTGCGCCTCGGCGCACTCGCGGGCGCAGCCGGACACGGCCGACTTCAGCTTGTGGGGGGCGCGCAGCCCCCGGTACCGCAGCTCGAGCCGGATCGCCATGGCGACCGAGTCCTGCACGCCGTAGCGGCACCAGGTCGACCCGACGCACGACTTGACCGTCCGCAGCGACTTGCCGTAGGCGTGCCCGGACTCGAACCCGGCGTCGACGAGCCGCCGCCAGATCTGCGGGAGCTGCTCGACGCGGGCGCCGAACAGGTCGATCCGCTGCCCGCCGGTGATCTTGGTGTAGAGGCCGAAGTCGCGGGCGACCTCGCCGATCACGATCAGCTTCTCGGGGGTGATCTCGCCGCCGGGGACGCGCGGGACGACCGAGTACGTGCCGTTCTTCTGCAGGTTGGCGAGGAAGTGGTCGTTGGTGTCCTGCAGGGCCGCCTGCTCGCCCTCGAGGATGTGGCCGTTGCCGAGGCTGGCGAGGATGGACGCGACGGCGGGCTTGCAGATGTCGCAGCCGCGGCCCCGCCCGTGCTCCTGCACCAGGCGGGTGAAGCTGGTGATGCCGCTCGCGCGGACGATGTCGAACAGCTCGGCGCGGCTGTGGTCGAAGTGCTCGCAGATCGCCTTGCTGACCTCGACGCCCGCCGCGGTCAGCTCGGCGTCCAGGAGCTTCTTCACCAGCGGGACGCAGCTTCCGCAGCTCGTCCCGGCGCGGGTGCACGCCTTGACCTCGCCGAGATCGGTCAGCGACCGCTCCGTGACCGCGCCGCGGATCGTCTCGGCCGTCACGTTGTTGCAGGAGCACACCACCGTGGCGCCGGGCAGGTCGCCGCCCGCGGCCTCGGTGCCGCCGAACAGCACCTGGTCGGGGGTGCCGGGCAGGGCGCCGCCGACCTGGGCGCGCAGCACCGCGTAGGAGTCGGCGTCGCCGACCAGCACGCCGCCCAGCAGCGTGCGTGCGTCGTCGCTGACCACGATCTTCTTGTAGACCTTCGCGACGGGGTCGGTGTAGGTGACGCCGAGCGCCCCGCCGTCCCGGTCGGCGAACGGGTCGCCGAAGCTGGCGACGTCCACGCCCATCAGCTTGAGCTTCGTGGACGGGTCGGCGCCCTCGAACACCGCGGGGTCGGCCGGCTCCAGCAGCCGCCCGGCGACGGTCTCGGCCATGGCGAAGCACGGCGCGACCAGCCCGTACACGACCCCGTCGACGAGGGCGCACTCGCCGATGGCGAAGATCGCGGGGTCCTCGGTGCGGCAGGCGGAGTCGACGACGATCCCGCCGCGCTCCCCCACCGGCAGGCCGCAGCCGCGCGCCAGCTCGTCCCGGGGCCGGATCCCGGCGGAGAACACCACGAGCCCGGCGTCCAGCACGGCGCCGTCGGCCATCCGCACGCTCGCGACGGCGCCGTCCGGTCCGGCCTCCAGCGCGCTCATCGGGGTGCCGGCGCGCACATCCATCCCGAGGGCCTCGATGTGCCGGCGCAGCATCGCGCCGCCGCCCTCGTCGAGCTGGCGCGGCATCAGCCACGGCGCCACCTCGACCACGGCGCTGCGCAGCCCGAGGCCCTGCACGGCGCGGGCCGCCTCGAGCCCGAGCAGCCCGCCGCCGACGACCGCGCCGGTCGTCCGCCCGGCCGCGTACGCGCGGATGGCGTCGAGGTCGTCGATCGTCCGGTAGACGAACACGCCGGGCAGGTCGGCGCCGGGCACGGGCGGGACGAACGGCGCGGACCCGGTCGCGAGGACGAGCGCGTCGTACGGCACCTCGCGTCCCGCGTCGGTGGCGACCGTCCGCGCGGCGCGGTCGATCCCGGTGACCCGCTCGCCGGTGACGACGGCGACCGCGTCGTCGTGCGGCGGGTACGCGAGGTCGGCGCCCTCCAGGTGCGTGGTCAGCGCCACCCGGTCGTAGGCGGTCCGGCTCTCCTCGCCGATGACGGTCACGTGCCAGGTCCCGGCGGCGTCGCGCTCGCGCAGGACCTCCACCAGGCGGTGCGCGGCCGGGCCGTGGCCCACCACGACCAGCCGCCGGACGATGTCGTTGTCGGCTCCCATGACGCCGATCATCGGGCGGGCGTATTACCCGTGCAGGTCCCGGATGTCACTCGCGCGTTAACTGGCCCTCACCGCCCGCATCTCGCCGACACGGGCCCGTAACGTCCGCCTTCCCCGCAGGTCGTCCCCGTTAGTCCCTGGTCGGGCGGGTACCACACCCCCGACAGCCGAACGACTCGAAGGGGGAGCCCGATGGGCGAGTCGCACCACCCGATCCAGGGCGAGCATCGCTACGAGCAGGAGGTGACCTCGGCGGACGAGCACGAGGAGCGTCCCGGCAAGAGCCTCGTCACCACCGACCACGAGGTCATCCGGCGGTGGGCCGAGGAGCGCGGGGCCGAGCCGTCGACCGTGCCCGGCAGCGAGTACGGGGGCCGCCCGGGGCGGCTGCGCCTCGACTTCCCCGGCTACGGCGGCGAGAACCTCGAGCACATCTCCTGGGACGACTGGTTCCGCACGTTCGACGAGCGCGAACTGAACTTCATCTACCAGGAGCACAAGAAGGACGGCGTCCAGAGCAACTTCTTCCGGCTGGAGAACCCCTCCCGGGGCGAGGACCGCTGACCGCCCGTCCCCGGACGTCCCGCCGGCCATAGCGGCGGCGGGCGGGCCCTCGGCGGCGCGCCCCGGCACCCGGCGCACGGCCGCGGCGGCGCCGTCCCGCGTGCCCACGAGCACGCCGGGCGGGTCCCACCGGCCACCGCCCTTTACGCAGTAAGGTCCATGCGGGGGCCGCAGGGGCGGGCGGCCCGACGGCCCCGCGTGCCGCCCGGACGTCCACGGCTCAGGAGGCGGCGGCGTGGCCGTCCGGGGGCGGACGCGGCAGTCGGCTCCTCCACGCCCGCGAACGCCTCAGCGTTTTTCGGCGGGTTCATCGAGCGACACGGGCCCGGCGACCGGCGGGGGCGTCGGAACGGTCCAATTGCTCATTTCGCGATGAGGAGCCGCCGAATCCCGTTGCCGCCGCCCAATCCGGGTGTGCGGGCACACACGTATTTCCGCGGAGCCTTGATCTGGCGGCGGGAGAAGCGAGACTGGCGAGCCCGAAAGCCAGGTGCGTTTCCGATCCCGAGGAGAACCCGTGGCCTCCCCGCCCCTGTCAGTCCGGAGAACCCGCTCCCCGCTGCCGTGCCATGCGCAGCGGGTCCGCATCGGCGACCTGCTCCGCCCGCATCTCGACGCGGTCGTGCGGGAGATCGCCGAGGAGATCCGCCGCCGGCTCCCCGCGTACGCCCACCCCGCCGACAGCGTCCAGGGCCGGCAGATGGTCCGGACGATCGCCACGACGGTCCGCGGCTTCGTGGACTCCGTGGACGACCCGGCGCCCGACTGGTCGCTCCTCACGGACCTGTACGCGCACATCGGCGCCCGCGAGGCGTCCGGCGGGCACGGCCTCGACGGCCTCGAGGCGGCGCTGCGGCTCAGCAGCCGGATCACGTGCCGCCGGTTCATCGGCCACGCCTACGACTTCGGCTGGAGCCAGGAGACTTTGGCGATGCTCACCGAGGCGCACTTCGGGCTCCTCGCGGTCCTCGTCGACGCGGCCGCGGAGGGCTACGCGTCGGCGCGCGAGGAACTGGCGACGCGGCGCGAGCGGGACCGCGGCCGGCTCCGCGACGTCCTGGTGGCCGATCCGCCGATCGGCCGGGAGGCGATCCGCGAGCTGGCGAAGGCCGCGGACTGGACGGCCCCCGAGACGATCTGCGCGGTGGCGCTGCGCGGTCCGCTGGCCGGGACGGCGCGGCTCGTCCCGCCCACGGTGCTGGCGGACTGGTCGGGCGACGCGCCGTACCTGGTGGTGCCCGACCCGGACGGTCCGGGGCAGGATCGGCTGATGGCGGCGCTGGCCGACGCGTGCCCGGGGGCGGCGGTCGGCCCGACGGTCCCGGTGGACCGCGGCGCGGTGTCGCTGCGGTGGGCCCGCCGGGCGGTCGCGCTCGCCGAGGAGGGCGTCCTGCCGGCGGACGGGACGGTCCGCTGCTGCGACCACCTCGCGACGCTGGTCACCGCGGAGGCGCGGGACCTGGTGGAGGCGGCCGCGCCCCGCTACCTGCGGCCGCTGCTGGAGCAGCCGCCGCCGCGCCGGGAGATGCTCGCGGAGACGCTGCTGGCGTACTTCAACAGCGGCTGCAACGCGGTGGTCACCGGGCGGCAGCTGCACATCCACCCGCAGACGGTGCGCTACCGGATCCGGGTGATCAACGACATCTTCGGCGGCGAGCCCGCCGCCCCGGAGACCAAGCTCGCCACCATGATCGCCCTCAACTCGATGCTGCGGATCTTCCCGGACACTATTCCCGCCCCGCCCTCGAACCACTTCCCAGGTGGTCCGGACGGGGGCCTCTTCGGGCGCGCGGCCGTGCTGGTCGCGGTCGACTCCGCCGTCGCGGGCGTGATCGACCGGGCCGAGGCGGTCCGGCGCGTGTCGCCGCACGACCTGCGGCACGCGCGCGCCCCGCGGCTCGACACCGCCGGACTGGACGTCCTCGCCCGCGGTGTCGGCGCCTCCCCGGGCATCGCGACCGGCCGGTCGCGGGCCGAGGGGCGCGGGCCGGTGCGGCGGCGACCGTCCGTGGCCCTTGAGGACGTGGTGAAGGCCCGCGCGTGTTCTTCGGGACGCGGCGTACGGGTGCACCGGTTCCGAGCGTCACGCCGCGTTCGGGCCGTGCTGGGGGCCCATCGACTGCGCGTCCGCGCGGAAGCGGGGCGATCGGGCGCGGAGCCGCGTACCCCGGCTGCTCGGGCCCGCGTCCGCGGGAACTGCGGGACGGCGGGGCGGCGGGTCGGCGGGCGACGACGCGCCGTGCGTCCCGTACAGGCGTGTCCCGTTCTTCGGGCCGGTCCGACCGGTCCTCGGCCCGCCCGGTTTCCGGTGCCGCGCCGGAGCCCGGGCACGCGTCCGCGTCGGGCACCATGGAGGGGTGACGCAGGTTGTGGATCGGGAGGCCGGGCTGCGCGCTCTGGCGGACCTCGTCTCGGACGGGGACGTCGTGGTGCTGAGCGGCGCCGGGATCTCCACCGAGTCGGGCATCCCGGACTACCGGGGTGAGACGGGACTCAGCAGGCGGCGGGGCGACCCGATGACCTACCAGGCGTTCACCGGCGGCGCCGCGGCGCGCCGCCGGTACTGGGCGCGGAGCCATCTGGGCTGGCGCCACATCAAGGCGGCGCGCCCCAACGCGGGGCACCGGGCGGTCGCGGAGCTGCAGCGCCGCGGTCTGCTGTCGGGAGTCATCACGCAGAACGTGGACGGGCTGCACCAGGCGGCGGGGGCGTCCGGGGTGATCGAGCTGCACGGCTCGCTGGACCGGGTGGTGTGCCTGGCGTGCGGGGCCCGCACGCCCCGCGGTTATCTCGACGCGCGGCTGCGCGCGGCCAACCCCGGGTTCGGGGAGCGGCCCGGCGGGCACGCGGGCGAGCATCCCGGCCTGCACGGGCAGGACGGCTCGGTCAACCCGGACGGCGACGCGGAGCTGGACGACCGGGCGATCGACGGGTTCCGGGTGGTGGGCTGCGACCGGTGCGGCGGGCCGCTGAAGCCGGACGTGGTGTTCTTCGGGGAGAACGTGCCGCCGGCGCGGGTCGCGGACTGCTTCGCGCTGACCGAGCGGGCGGGCGCGCTGCTGGTGCTGGGGTCGTCGCTGACGGTGATGTCGGGGTACCGGTTCGTCCGGCACGCGGCGCGGCGCGGGATCCCGGTCGGGATCGTGAACCGGGGCCCGACGCGGGGCGACGGCGACGCGCTGGTCACGCTGGACGCGCCGCTGGGCGCGACGCTCGGCGCGCTGGTCGAGGGGCTGCCCGAGCCGCCCCGCCGGGGTCACCGGGCGCGCTCGTCTCCCCCGCCCGCGGGAAGCCCGGCCTCGGGGCCGCTGCGGCGGAGCAGGCCGACGAGCCCGGCGGTGGCCGCGGCGGCGTCGGTGCCGGGGTCGACGACGGCGTGCAGCAGCAGGCCGTCGACCAGCGCGGCGACCACCACGGCGAGGCCGGCCGGGTCGGCGTCGGGGCGCAGCCCGCCCGCGGCGCGCTGCGCGGCGAACCGGTCGGCGAGCGCGCCGCGGAACGCCGCGAGCTGCTCGACGGTCGCGCGGCGCAGCTCGTCGTCGCGCAGCCCGTGCACGAGCGCCTCGGTGATCACCCGGAGCCTGGGGGCGCCGGTCTCGTCGCCGGCGGCCGGCGGGGCGGTGAGGTCGGTGATCGCGGCGACGAGGCCGTCGAGGACGTCCGGGGCGTCCAGGACCGCCGAGACCGGTCCCTCCAGCTCCCGCTCCAGCGCGTGCAGGACGGCGGCGCGGCGCAGCGCGTCCACGGACCCGAAGTAGTAGTGCACCAGCGCGTTGTTGACCGCGGCGCGCCGGGCGACGGCCCGGGACGTCACGGCGGACCAGCCGTCCTCACCCATGACCGCCACGGCCGCCTCCAGCAGGCGGATCCGTGTCGGCGCCCCCGACCCCGGCATCCCCGACCTCCCGTTCGGTCACGCGCTCGAAGCGCCCGACCGAACACCGTAGCGCGCGCCTCCCCCCGCCGGGCGCGGACGTCCCGGCGGGACGCGCGGACCGGCCCCGCCGGTGCGGGGGCCGGTCCGCGCGGCGGGCGCGCGTCAGGCGTCGCGGCGCTTGAGCAGGTACGCGGCGGCCGCCAGCAGCGCGGCCGTCCACAGCGCGAACACGCCGTACCCGGCCCAGGGCGACAGGACGGCGTCGTCGGACGGCGCGGCCGCGGTGATCGCCATGCCCGCGACCGACGGCAGGTAGCCGTGGACGTAGTCGCCGACGGAGCCCGGCAGCAGCGACGCCAGCGGCGACAGCACCAGCACGAACGCGATCACGCCGGTGATGGCGCCCGCGGTGTGCCGGACGATCGCGCCGATCGCCAGGGAGAACAGCCCGAGCATCGCCAGGTACAGGCCGCCGCCGAAGACGGCGCGCAGCACGCCCGGGTCGCCCAGTTCGACGGGGAGCCGGTCGCCGAGGATCACCGAGCCGAGGAAGAACGACCCGAACGACACGGCGACGCCCAGCACGAGGACGAGCGCGGCGAACACGACGGCCTTCGCCCACAGCATCGGCAGCCGGGTCGGGACGGCCAGCAGGCTGGAGCGGATCATGCCGGTGGAGTACTCTGAGGCGATCAGCAGCACGCCGAGCACGCACACCGTCAGCTGGCTGTAGGACAGCCCGGCGCCGAGGAAGAACCCGGCCGGGTCCTCGCCGATCATGGCGCGGTCGCCCTCGTTCATGCTGTCCCACTGCGCGGCGAACACCGCGGCGAGCAGCCCGGTGAAGCCGAGGTGCAGCAGGACGAGCAGGACCAGCGACCACAGGGTCGACTGCACGGTCCGGATCTTGGTCCATTCGGCGAGCAGCAGCGCGGCGAAGCCGGGGCGGCGCGCGCCGGCGGCGGGGGCCGAGG
>NZ_QHJN01000069.1:0-38324 GCF_003947565.1 Actinomadura sp. WAC 06369
GTCGTGCGGCGGCGCCGTTGGTGGGTTGCGTGGTTGGAAGGGCGTCACGGTGACGGGGCGGACGTCGGGGGGTCGGCCGTGATCAGCGCCGCCTGCGGCCGCGTGCGAGGTGTCGCGTTGCGCGACCGGGGGCGCGGGGCCGGCGCTTGGCGCCGGTCCCGCGCGGGGTCAGGCGGTGCCGTACCGGTCGGTTTCGCCGTCGGTGCCGAGGCGGCTCAGGCCGGCCTTCTCCAGCACCCGGACGGACGCCGCGTTCGCGGGCTCGACGCCCGCACGGACCGTCCGGACGTCCGGCTCGGCCAGCGCGAACGCGACGATCGCGCGGGCTGCTTCGGTGGCGTAGCCGCGGTCACGGCGGGACGGGACGACGCCGTACCCGAACTCGACGGCGCCGTCCGTCGGCGGCAGGAACAGGCCGATGGAGCCGACGACGAGGCCGGTGCTCCGCTCGACGATCTGCCGGTGCCCGCGCGCGGCGGCGGGGTCCGGGGCGGCGGCGAGGAGGCCGGCGACGACGCGGTCGCCGTCGGCGGGGAAGTCCGGCGCCCAGCCGGGCCGGCGGCCGCCGGACGCGGCGGCGGCGACGTCCGCGGACGGCCACGGGCGCAGGATCAGCCGCTCGGTGAACAGGGGGGATGTGGACACGCGACGCTCCAGGAAAGGTCGATGGGGCGTCCGGGCCGCGCGCTCAGGCGGCCCGGACGAGGGCATGGCTGAGGAACATGGCGCGGGCCATATTCATCGACCTCCCTTGTCGCGGTGCGGGGACACAAGCTAGCAGCCGACCGGGTGATCGGTGCGACTCCGTGATCACCCGGTCGGCCGTGCGCCGGTCAGTCCTGCGGGCCGCTCTTCGAGCGGCGCAGCCACGCGACGCCGCCGGCGACGACGGCGACGGCGAGCGCCCCGAGGCCGACCCACAGCCAGGACGCGGACGTGCCCTCCGGCTCGGACGTCGACGCGGGCGACGACGCCGGGGCCGGGGCGGCCGCCGACGGGTCGGCCGTCTCCGCGGGCTCGGACGGGGCCGCGCCCTCGACGGTGAACTCGAACGTGCCCGAGATCGGGTGCCCGTCCGGGGACACCGCGCGCCACCCGACCGTGTAGACGCCGTTCGGCAGCGGCGCCTTCAGCGCCTGCGTGACGTCGTTGTCGACCGACTGCGGTTCGCCGGTCTCGTGCCGCGCGTCCGACTCGTCCGTCACGACGACCTGCGGCAGCGTCACCGGGTTCGCGAAGGTCAGGACGATCTCGGACGGCGGCGCGACGGTCGCGCCCTCCTCGGGGTTCGAGCCCGTCAGGGCGGTGTGCGCGGAGGCGGGCGCGGCGAACGCGAGCGCCGCCGCGAGCGTGAGGACGGCCGCGAGGGCGGCTCCGAGCGCGCGCCTCATGCCCGGCTCCGCGCCCGCGCCAGGCCGAACCCGCCGATCGCGATGCCGACGGCCCCGGCGCCGATGCCGACGCCGCCGAGCAGCCGCGCGGTGCCGTCCGCGCCGTCCGCGTCGCCGGTGTCCGCGGCGGTCGCGGTCAGTTCGGCGTCCGCGCCGTGTCCGGAACCGGACGCGGCGGGCGTCAGCGCCAGGACGGGCGCCGGGTGCTCGGGCTCGGCGCCGTTCTCGGGCGTCGGCTGGTCCCAGTCGACGACCTCGCCGCCCTCGTAGGTCTGCGCGGCCTTGAACATCATCTGGTCGGTGCCGGTCGGCAGCGGGCCGAACGACACGTCGAACTCCTGGAACTGTCCGGGTTCGATCTTCCCGCCCGTCCAGGTGATGCGGGTGACCGCCTCGGTGATCGTGCCGCTCTCGGTCTTCACCGGCTGCGGCAGCTTCGTCTTCTCCGTCTCCACGTCCCAGCCGGGGACGGGGCGGACGGACACCGACCGGAGCGGGTGCTCGGCCGGCAGGTCGATCTGGAGCTTCGTGGTGGCGGCGTCGTCGCGCTCGTTCGGGACGCGGAAGGACACCTTCGCCCACGAGCCCTGCTCGGCCGCGTCGGGGTTCACGGTGACGTGCGCGGACGCGGCCGTGGCCAGGCCCACGAGTCCGGCGGCGCCCAGGACGGCGACGACCGCCGTGCGCCGGGCGTGCGGGATGAGGGACATGTCGGGACTCCGTTCGAGGAGAAGCGTCGGGACCGGATCGCCGGTCGGCGTCCGGTGCGTCCGGCGCCCGCCCCGTCCCGCCTCAGCGGGGGGCGAGCGCCCTCGAACGGACGGGCGGTCCCCGCCGGACGACCTGGTGCCGGAGCGCGCGGCCGACGGCCGGGACGACCGGCGGCGCGGCGGCGGGGACGCGCGGGGCGGGCGCGGGCGGCCGGGCGGTGAGCAGCGCGAGGAGCAGCCGGATCGGACGGTCGGCGGCCGCGGCGATCCGCCGGGCCAGCGTCCACGCGGCGCGTTCCCCGCGCCACAGCCAGCAGGCGGCCAGCAGCGCGGCCGCCGCGTGCGCGAGCGTCATGCCGCAGCCGCCGGAGAGGACGGGCCAGGCGGGGTCCGCCGCGGTCGGCACGGCGTGCCCGGTGTGTCCGGCGTGCCCGGCGGCGGCGCCCGCCGTCGCCGCGACGGTCGCCTTCGTGAACAGCGCGTGCAGTGCGAACTGGCCGCCGAGGAGCCCGCCCGTGATCGTCGGGAGCGACCGCTCGTGCCCGGCCAGCAGCAGCGTGACGGCGAGGACGGCGCCGAACCCGGTCACGACCGCCCAGCCGGGTACCGCTTCCCGCGCGGCGAGCGCGTGCCCGGCCGTCGCCAGCGTCACGCACACGGTCGCGAAGACGACCGCGCGGGCGGCGCGGAACAGCGGGTGCGGTGGGCGCGGGAGCATGACGGGACCCATCGTCTCACTCCTTCCGGCGATCGTGAACCCACCCCCGCCCTCACCGACACGCCCAACATCTTGGGGTTGCACATCAAGGTCAAACTAGATGTAGGGTTCGAGTCCCGTGCTGGTTCGCCCCCGCCGTCCGCGGCGGGGGCGTCGCAAGAGGGAACCCGGTGCGAATCCGGGACTGCCCCGCAGCGGTGAGCTGGAACGACCGCCGTCACGAAGCACTGGACCGCGCCGCGGTCCGGGAAGCGACGGCCAGTAGGTCGCGCCCTCCTCCGGGAGGCGCGGTGCCCGCGAGTCCGAAGACCTGCCAGCGCGCGTTTCGTCCGGGCCTCGCGGGCAGGCCGCCGGACGGGCCCGCGGCGTGCCGCCGTGCCCGTTCGCGTGCCCTCGTGAGGCCGTCTCACGAGGGGAGAGAGCACGTGACACAGCAACTCGCGCGCCCGGCGGCGGGCATCGCCGCCGAGGTCGAGCGGGCCTGCGCCGGGGTGCCGGGGGCCGACCCCGGGCGCGTCCTCGCGGCCGTCCGGTCGGCGGACGGGCTGGACGCCGCCGCCCTGCGGGACCTCGCGATCGGCGAGGCCGCCGCGCTCGTCGCGGCCGACCCCGGCTACGGGAAGGCCGCCGCGCGGCTGCTCGCCGCGAAGATCGCCGAGGAGGCCGCGGCCGGGGGAGCGCAGACCTTCTCCCGGTCCGTCTCCGCCGCGCACGCCGCCGGGCTGCTCGGCGACGAGCCCGCCGCGTTCGTCGCCGAGCACGCCGCCGAGCTGGACGCGCTCGTCGACGACGCGGCCGACGACCGGTTCGAGTACTTCGGCCTGCGCACCGTCTACGACCGGTACCTGCTGCGCCACCCGAGCACCCGGCTCGTCCTGGAGCGCCCGCAGCACTTCTTCCTCCGCGTCGCGTGCGGCCTCGCCGACACGGTCGCCGAGGCCGCCGAGCTGTACGGGCTGCTCAGCGCCCTGGCGTACCTGCCCAGCTCCCCGACGCTGTTCAACTCCGCCGCGCGCCGCCCCCAGCTCTCGTCCTGCTTCCTGCTCGACTCGCCCCGGGACGAGCTGGAGTCGATCTACGAGCGGTACGGGCAGGTCGCGGCGCTCAGCAAGTACGCGGGCGGCATCGGGATCTCGTGGACGCGGGTCCGGTCGCGGGGCTCGCTGATCCGGGGGACGAACGGCCACTCGAACGGGATCGTCCCGTGGCTGCGCACGCTCGACGCGTCGGTCGCCGCCGTCAACCAGGGCGGCCGCCGCAAGGGCGCGGCCTGCGTCTACCTGGAGCCGTGGCACGCGGACGTCGAGGAGTTCCTGGAGCTGCGCGACAACACCGGCGAGGACGCGCGCCGCACCCACAACCTGAACCTCGCGAACTGGGTCCCGGACGAGTTCATGCGCCGCGTCGAGGCCGACGGGGTGTGGTCGCTGTTCGACCCGAAGGAGGTCCCGCACCTCACGGACCTGTGGGGCGAGGAGTTCGACGCCGCGTACCGGGCCGCCGAGGCCGCGGGCGGGTACGTCCGGCAGGTCCCGGCCCGCCGCCTGTACGGGCGGATGATGCGGACGCTCGCGCAGACCGGCAACGGGTGGATGACGTTCAAGGACGCCGCGAACCGCGCCTGCAACCAGACCGCCGAGCCGGGCCGGACCGTCCACCTGTCCAACCTGTGCACCGAGATCCTGGAAGTGACGGGCGACCGCGAGGCGGCCGTCTGCAACCTCGGGTCGGTGAACCTCGCCGCGCACGTCACCGCCGCGGGCGTCGACTGGGAGCGGCTCCGCGCGACCGTCCGCACCGCCGTCCGGTTCCTCGACCGCACCATCGACCGCGGCTTCTACCCGACGCCCGAGGCCGCGACGGCGAACCGGACGTGGCGTCCGATCGGGCTCGGGGTGATGGGCCTCGCCGACGTCTTCTTCACGCTGCGCCTCCCGTTCGACTCCCCGGAGGCGCTCGCGCTGTCCACCCGGATCGCCGAGGAGATCGCGCTGGCCGCGTACGCGGCGTCCGCCGACCTCGCCGAGGCGCACGGCCCGCTCCCGGCGTACGCGGAGACCCGGACGGCCCGCGGCTGGCTGCACCCGGACGCGTTCGCGCACGCGGCGCCGTCCCGTCCGGACGACTGGGCGGCGCTGCGCGCCCGCGTCGCCGAGGTGGGGCTGCGCAACTCGCTGCTGGTCGCGATCGCGCCCACCGCGACGATCGCGTCGATCGCGGGCTGCTACGAGTGCATCGAGCCGCAGGTGTCGAACCTCTTCAAGCGCGAGACGCTGTCCGGCGAGTTCCTGCAGCTCAACGCGTACCTCGTCGACGACCTGAAGTCGCTCGGGCTGTGGACGTCCGAGGTGCGGGAGGCGATCAAGCGGGCGAACGGCTCGATCCAGGGCATCGTGGACCTGCCCGAGGAGATGCGGACGCTCTACCGCACCGCGTGGGAGCTGCCGCAGAAGGCCCTGATCGACCTCGCCGCCGCCCGCACCCCCTACATCGACCAGTCGCAGTCGCTGAACCTGTTCATGGAGACCCCCACGATCGGGAAGCTGTCGTCGATGTACGCGTACGCGTGGCGCAGCGGCCTCAAGACCACCTACTACCTGCGGTCCAGGCCCGCGACCCGGATCGCGCAGACGACCGTCGCGCCGTCCGGCGCCGCGGACGCCTGCTCCCTGGAGAACCCGGAGACCTGCGAGGCGTGCCAGTGACGAACCTGCTCCTCGACCCCGGCATGGACCTGACCCTGCGTCCCATGCGCTACCCCGACTTCTACGAGCGGTACCGGGCCGCGATCCGCAACACCTGGACGGTCGAGGAGGTCGACCTCGCGTCCGACCTGGCCGACCTCGCCCGCCTCACGCCGGCGGAGCTGCACCTGGTGAACCGGCTCGTGGCGTTCTTCGCGACCGGCGACTCGATCGTCGCGAACAACCTGGTGCTGAACCTGTACAAGCACGTCAACGCGCCGGAGGCCCGGCTGTACCTGTCGCGGCAGCTGTTCGAGGAGGCCGTGCACGTCCAGTTCTACCTGACCCTCCTCGACACCTACCTGCCCGACCACGACGAGCGCGCGAAGGCGTTCGCGGCGATCGAGCACATCCCGTCCATCCGCGCGAAGGCCGAGTTCTGCTTCCGCTGGATCGACTCCCTCGGCTCCCTCGACGAGCTGCGCACCGCCGCCGACCGCCGCGCGTTCCTGCTGAACCTCATCTGCTTCGCCGCCTGCATCGAGGGCCTGTTCTTCTACGGCGCCTTCGCGTACGTGTACTGGCTGCGGTCGCGCGGGCTGCTCAACGGCCTCGCGTCCGGGACGAACTGGGTCTTCCGGGACGAGAGCCTGCACATGGACTTCGCGTTCTCGGTGGTCGACACCGTCCGGGCGGAGGAGCCCGGCCTGTTCGACGACGCGATGGCGGCCCAGGTCGTCCGGATGCTGGAGGAGGCCGTGGACGCCGAACTGGCGTTCGCGCGCGACCTGTGCGGCGACGGCCTGCCGGGCATGAGCGCCGACGACATGCGCGGCTACCTGGAGTACGTCGCGGACCGGCGGCTCGCCCGGCTCGGCATCCCCGCCCGCTACGGCACCCCGAACCCGTTCGCGTTCATGGAGCTCCAGGACGTCCAGGAGCTGTCGAACTTCTTCGAGCGGCGGGTGTCGGCCTACCAGATCGGGGTGGAGGGCGCCGTGGCGCTCGACGAGGAGTTCTGAGAGCCTTCGTCCCCGGCGCGGGGGCGGTGGTTCGCGGCCCGTGGCGCGATGTCGGCGGCGGGTGCTTGGGTGCCCCCATGGACTCGGAGGAACTGCTGGCGACCGTGTACGGCCTCCTGGAGGCGGAGACGGGCGACCTGACGTGCGATCAGCCGGGCCACCGGGACGGCCACACGTGCGTGCTCGTCACCGACGGCGGCATCCTCGTCCCGGACGACAGGCTCACCGAGCGGTACAGCCGCGTGTACTGGCGGGACGCCGAGCCGCCCATGGCGCTTCCGGAGGGCTGCGACTGGGACTCCGCCTGGGCGCGCGGCAGGCGGGCGGTCGCGGTCGGGCAGGACGCGGACGACCGGATCGTCGTCGCCGTCGCGCGCCGGACGGTCCCGGAGTTCGTCGAGCCGCCCGCGGAGCTGCCGTGGCCGGAGCGGCTGCACGCGCTCACGGGCGGCCCGCCGGAGCCGGTCCCCGCGCCCGACTGGGCGGCGGTCGAGGGGCGGCTCGGCGCGCCCCTGCCGGGCGACTACAAGCGGCTGGTCGAGCTGTTCGGCTGCAAGGGCGCGTTCAACGGGTTCTACGTGGTGTTCCCTCCGGACAAGCTGATCTGGCACACCGAATACGGGTTGGAGCTCGGTGGGGAGCACCCGCCGTTCCCGGCGCCGGGCGGGCTGATCCCCTGGTCGAACAACGAGCACGAGCAGACGTTCTGCTGGATCACCGAGGGGGACGACCCCGACCGGTGGCCCGTCTACGCGGTGGACAGCCTCGACGAGGGCACCCGGTTCGACTGCACCGCCGCGGAGTTCCTGTACCGGGCGATGACCGAGGAGGGGCACCCGTTCCACCTCGCCGCGGAAGGCCCGCGCGGGCACTGGTTCAAGGCGTCCCCTCCTTCGAAGCCCTGACGTCCGCGCCAGGTTCCGAACTTTCCTGTGCGGGCACTCGTTGAAGCATCGAGGCTAGGCCGAGGAGGAAATCGATGCCTCTCATCGACCGCATCACGAAGTTCCTGCGCAGCCCGCAGGGCCAGAAGGCGCGCGCGCAGGTGCAGCGGGCCGCGCGCGACCCGCGCAACAAAGCCAAGATCCAGCGTCTGCTCGCGAAGTTCCGCGGCGGCGGGCGCGGCACCGGTGGGCACGGTCCGGGCGGGGCCGGTGGTCATCGAGGGTACTGACACGGCAGGACGGCCGAGCAGAGGCCCGCTCCCGGGGTTCCCGGGGCGGGCCTCTGCTCTTGCGATCTCATTGGTGTTGCTTGATGGACGTAACTGCAACATGTTTGCAATAGTGGCGCCATGGCCGACTACACGCTTCCCGACCTCCCCTACGACTACGCCGCCCTCGAACCCGCCATCACCGGCGAGATCCTGGAGCTGCACCACGCCAAGCACCACGCCGCCTACGTGAAGGGGGCCAACGACACGCTCGAGAAGCTCGCCGAGGCGCGGGACAAGGAGCAGTTCGGCGGGCTGGTCGGCCTGGAGAAGACGTTCGCGTTCAACCTCTCCGGGCACGTCCTGCATTCGATCTTCTGGGACAACCTGTCGCCCGACGGCGGCGACCGCCCGGACGGGGAGCTGGCCGCCGCGATCGACGAGCACTTCGGGACGTTCGACGCGTTCCGCAAGCAGCTCACGGCGGCGACGTCCACCGTGCAGGGCTCCGGCTGGGGCGTGCTCGCGTGGGAGCCGCTCGGGAGGCGGCTCGTCGTCGAGCAGGTGTACGACCACCACGGCAACGTCGGCATGAACACGACGCCGCTGCTGGTCTTCGACGCCTGGGAGCACGCGTACTACCTGCAGTACCGCAACGTCCGCCCGGACTACGTCGAGAAGCTGTGGTCGCTGGTGGACTGGACGGACGTCACCGCGCGGTTCGACGCCGCGCGGGGCTCGTCCTGATCCCGTAGACGGCGGCGCCCGGACGCGGGCCCGCCCGGAGGCGGCGTTCACCCGGCCGGGATCGTGCTCAGAACCTTTCCTCGCGGCCGGGTGAGCGCCGCTTCCCCTTGCCGGGGGCCGGGGCGGGGCGGGGGCGCGGTTGGGCGGGGGCACAGCGCGCACCCGTCCGGCACCTTGCACGGTCACCGTTCCGGAGGCCCGATGCCGCGGCACACCCGCGCCGACCATAGGGTTTGCCCCATGACCGGCGAGTACCTTTTCTGGGAGAACGTCCCCACGCGGTGGAAGGACAACGACGTCTACGGGCACGTCAACAACGTCGTCCACTACTCGCTGATGGACACCGTCATCAACGAGTGGATGATCCGGACCGCCGGGTTCGACCCAGTCGCGTCGCCGTCCATCGCGCTCTGCGTCGAGTCGCACTGCGAGTACAAGGCCGAGGTGTCCTTCCCCGACACGATCAAGGTCGGGATGCGCATCGGGAAGCTCGGCACCTCCAGCGTCCGCTGGGAGATCGGGATGCTGCGCGCGTCCGACGGCGCCCTGATCGCGCAAGGGCACTTCGTGCACGTGTTCGTCGACCGGACGACCCGCCGCCCCGTCCCGATCGCCGGTGCCGTCCGCACCGAGATGGAGAAGCTCACCGTCTGAGGACGGCCCGAACCCCGACCGTGAACGGAGAACCCGCATGACCGCGACGCGCACCGCCGTCCTCGTCGAGTCAGGACGCCCCGCCCCCTACGCCGACTCGCGCCCGCTGGAGGTCGCCGAGCTGCGGCTCGACCCGCCCGGTCCGGGGGAGCTACTGGTGCGGGTCCGCGCCGCGGGGCTCTGCCACTCCGACCTCTCGGTGATCAACGGCTCCCGGCTCCGCCCGCTGCCGATGGCGCTCGGGCACGAGGCCGCGGGCGAGGTCGTCGAGGCGGGCGAGGGCGCGGAGTTCGCCCCGGGCGACCACGTCGTGCTCGCGTTCGTCCCGGCCTGCGGGCACTGCGAGCGCTGCGTCGCCGGACGTCCCGCGCTGTGCGGGCCCGGCGCGCGCGCGAACGGCGCGGGCACCCTGCTGAGCGGCGCGCACCGGTTCGCCGCGCCCGACGGCACCCGCCCGAACCACCACCTGGGCGTGTCCGCGTTCTCGGAGTACACGGTCGTGTCGTCGCGCTCGGCGGTGAAGGTCGACCCCGATCTGCCGTTCGACATCGCCGCCCTGTTCGGCTGCGCCGTCCTGACCGGCGCGGGCGCCGCGCTCTACAGCGCGGACGTGAAGCCGGGCGACAGCGTCGCCGTCCTCGGGCTCGGCGGCGTCGGGCTCGCCGCGCTGCTCGCCGCGAAGGCCGCGGGTGCCGCGACCGTCGTCGCCGTGGACGTCGTCGAGCACAAGCGCGACCTCGCGTCCCGCCTCGGCGCCACCCACGCCGTCGCGGGCGGCCCGGACGCCGTCGAGGCGATCCGGGACGCCACCGGCGGCGGCGCCGAGAAGGTCATCGACACCACCGGCGTCGTGCCCGTCCTGGAGCAGGCGTACGCCGCGACCCGGCCGGGCGGGACGACCGTCACCGTCGGCCTCCCCGACCCGGGCAAGCCCGTGACGCTGCCCGCGCTGAGCCTCGTGGCGGAGGAGCGGACGCTGAAGGGCAGCTACCTCGGCTCGTGCGTCCCGCGCCGGGACGTCCCGCGCTTCATCGGCATGTACCGGACGGGGAACCTGCCGGTGGACGCGCTGCTGTCCGACCGCCTCACCCTCGACGACGTCAACGCCGGGTTCGACCGGCTGCACAGCGGCGAGGCGGTCCGGCAGGTGATCACTTTCGGTTGAGCAGGGAGTGCCGGCGGCTGTAGAGGAAGTAGACCGCGCACCCCAGCGCGAACCAGGCGCCGAACCGCGCCCACGTCTGCCACTGCAGGAACGTGATCAGCCACACCGAGAACACGACGCCGACCAGCGGCACGACCGGCATGCCCGGCGTCCGGAACTCGCGGGGGAGGTCCGGGCGCCGGTACCGGAGGACGACGACGGCGATGCAGACGACGATGAACGCCAGCAGGATTCCGATGTTCGTCAGCTCCGCCGCCTCCGCGATCGGCAGGAACCCGGCGATCAGCGCCGAGCCGATCCCGACGATCCACGTGATGCGGGTCGGGACGTGCCGGACCGGGTGCGTCTTCGCGAACCACCGGGGCAGCAGGCCGTCCCGGCTCATCGAGAACCACACGCGGGTCGCGCCCATCATGAACGTGAACAGCACGGTCAGCACGCCGAGGATGGCGCCGACCGCGATGACCGCGCCGACGGCCTCCAGCCCGACCGAGTCGAACGCGGACGAGAACGCGGCCTCGCCGTCGATCTCGCGGTAGTCGACCATCCCGGTCAGCACCAGGCACGCGAGGACGTACAGGACCATCGCGATAGCGAGCGACAGCAGGATCGCCTTCGGCATGTGCTTGCGCGACTCCCGCGACTCCTCCGCCGCCGTAGAGAGGGCGTCGTAGCCGAACACCGCGAAGAAGACGGTCGCCGCGCCGGTGAACGCGCCGCCCCACCCGAACGGGAAGAACGGGTCGTAGTTGTCGGACTGGATCTTGAACACGCCGACGACGACCACGAGCAGGACGATCCCGACCTTGAGGTACACGAGCGCGGTCTCGAACCGCGCCGCGTTCTTCATCCCGAGGTTCAGCACCCACGCGATGAGCAGGCACAGCAGCACGGCGAACAGGTTCACCTTGTAGCCGCCGCCCGCGACCCCGTCCGGTTCGGTGCCGGGCGCGCCGCTCATCCACAGCGGCAGCTCGACGTTTATGAATTCGAGCAGGTCGTTGAAGTACCCGGACAGCCCGATCGCGACGACCGCGACGATCGCCGTGTACTCCAGCAGCAGGTCCCACCCGATCGCCCACCCGGCGAACTCGCCCAGCACCGCGTACCCGTAGGTGTACGCGGACCCGGCCTTCGGGATGAGCCCGGCGAACTCGGCGTACGAGAACGCCGCCGCGGCGCTCGCGATCCCCGCCACCAGGAACGAGATGAGCACCGCGGGCCCGGCCTTCTCGTTCGCGACCGCGCCCGCGAGGGAGAAGATGCCCGCGCCGATGATGCCGCCGACGCCGATCGCGGTGAGCTGCCACAGCCCGAGCGTCCGGCGCAGCCCGGACGTCTCGGTCTCGTCCTCGATCTCGTCGATGGGCTTCCGGCGGACCATTCCGCGCAGCACCGTCGTCATGCGGCACCTCCTCGACCGGAGGAGTCCCTTCCCGGCGTGATCAACGCCGAACCGGGCGCCCCATAACGATCGGGCCTAAGCCCTGTAAGGGAAGAAACCTTCCCTTACAGGGCCCGGGCGGGCGCGGGTCAGGACGCCGCGGGTTCGACGGCCGTGTTCTGACCGGCGACGATCTTCCACCCGTCCGGCCCCCGCGCGATCACGTACAGCGTCGCGCCGTGCGCGCCCTCGACGGGCGCGCCCGCGGCGTCCGTCGGCTGCTGCGCCACGTTCACCGCGATCACCTCGGGTGCGATCTCCAGCATCTTCACGACGTCGTAGCGCGCGAACGCGTCGCTGAGGAAGCCCTTCATCGCGGGGGCGCTGAACTCCTCGATCGCCGCGCGCCCGTCCAGCCGGGTCCCCATCGCGTTCGACCAGGACGTCCGTTCGGCGAACTGCGCGGCGAGCGCCGCGGCGTCCTTGGTGTTGAACGCCCGCTCCAGCGCCTTCACGACGCCCGTCACCGCGGCCCGCGTCTCGTCCGAGACGTCGCCCACCAGAAGAACGTTGTCAGCCATATCCGTGCCTTTCTCTCAGGAGCGGCGGTGATCACCGCCGGGCACCAGCCAACAACCTCGACCAAGGTCGAGGTCAAGGGCGCCGGGATGACGACCTGCGCTGCGGAAACCCGGCGGCGCTCCGGCGGCCGTCGTACGCGGGGCGTGCGCCCGTACGACCGGGGTCCCGAACGGCGTCCGGGCGGTTACATCCGCGGGTACTGCCGGACCGCCGAACCCGACTCCTACCGTCCAGAGCACGACGCCCCCCGACGAAGGAGTCCCGATGAAGCACGCGAAGATCCTGGGCATGGCCGCTGCCGCCGTGGTCGGCGCCACCGCGCTGCAAGCCCCGGCGCCGCAAGCCCCGGCGCAGGCCGCCCGCACCGCGCCGGTCATCGAGATCGAGGCCCGCGACGGCGGGTTCACCGCGCCCGCGACGCACACCGCCGGCCCGACGTCGTTCCGGGTCACCACCACCGCGACCGCCGAACTCGGCAGCATGATCGGACTCGTCCGGCTGCACCCCGGCACGTCCCCCGCGACGTTCGCCGACCGCCTCGGCAAGGTCTTCTCCGACGACCCCGAGGTGGCGGTCCCCGCCGGGAACGCGCTGATGGACGAGGCCGACCTGCTCGGCGGCGCGCAGGCCCACCCCGGACGGGCCACGACGTTCACCGCCCGCCTCCGCCCCGGCACCTACTACCTGGTCGACTACCTCGATTTCGAGGACGGCGCACCGCCCGGCCCCGAGGCGCTGCACGCACTGACCGTCCGGCGCGAGCGGCACCGCGGGCACGCGCCCCGCCCCGGCGCGTTCGTCGGCATGTCCCGGACGCCGTCCGGCCCCCGCTTCCACGTGGCGCCGCGGCTCAGGGCGGGCGCCCCCATCCTGCTGACGAACCGCATGCGGCAGGTCAACGAGGCGATCTTCGTGCCCGTCCGTCCGGGGACCACCCGCGACGACCTCCAGGAGTTCTGGGACGCGGCGGAGAGCGGCGAGTGGATCGAGCCGCCGTTCGCGGGCGACCCGGTCGGCACCCCGCCGCTGTCGCACGGCACGTCCGTCATCCTCCAGGCGCCCCTGGAGCCCGGCGAGTACGCGCTGATCACCTGGGTGACCGACCTGACCGACGGCCGCCCCCTCGGCGCCAAGGGCATGCACGCTCTCGTCACCGTGAAGTGAGCGCCCGCACGAGCGCTCCCACCGCCTCCTGACCACCGGGGGCGACCGAGGTGCACTCGGTCGCCCCCGCACCCGCGCGCACCGGGCCGTCGCCCCGCTAAAAGATCTCGAAAGGGGCGGAGCGGCAGATACGTTGGATCCTCACGTCGGCGTGAGAGGCGACGCGGAGTGGCGGTGATCATTTGCACGCGGCCCGCGACCGGCTCGACGGACCCGTCGGCTCCGCCCCCCCGCCTCGACCCCGTCGCCCCGTCCGACTGCGAGAGGGTGACATGACGGACCCGGAGTTCGACGCCGAGGCGTCGACGGCCGCGCTGACGGCGGTCGGGGAAGCGATCGTCGGCAACGCCGAGTACCAGGACGGCTGGGCCGCGCTGAGCCTCGTCGCGACGTTCGGCGGCGGCACCGAGTCCATGTTCGGGTACGTGTACTTCGACGACGGGTCCTGGGAGGCCCGCACCCCGAAGGGGTGGGACGTCCTGGACGGCCTCGGCGCCCTGCGGGAGGCGATGGCCGTGCCCGGCGAGCCCGGCTGGAAGGCGTGCCTGCTCCAGCTCAGGCGGGCCGACCTGCGGCTCGGCATCGACGTCGAGTACGACGACGCCGAGCGCTGGAAGGTGCGGCCGGACGACCTGGAGCGCTCGGTGGAGCGGCTGCGGCCCGCCTGACCCGTCAGTCCGCCGGACGGACGGGCTGGCGGAGGACCGTCCGCCACTTGGCGGGCTCGGTGCGGCGGTGGTCGCCGAGGTAGATCTCGTGGTGGTGCCCGGCCATCCGCAGCCCGTTCGCGGCGAGGTACGTGTCGTGCAGTTCGGCGAGGACGGGCCCCTCGTCGTCGTACGGGCCGACGTGCAGCACCTGGGCGCACGTCCCTTCGTGCAGGGTCTCGTGGCGGACGTCCTCGATGGTCGGGAGCTTCTTCTTCGCGAGCGCGGCGGCCCTGGCGGCGTCGATGAGGTCCGCGGTGATCCAGTCGGGCTGGCTGATGAGCATGCGCCAGCTCCAGGCGTCCTTCTGCCGGGCGACGAAGACCTCCGGGCGGTCGGACCACCACAGCCCTTCGAGCGGCCCGACGACGAAGTCGCGGTCCAGCTCCCGCTTGCTGGTGAACTTGATCGTGTAGGCGACGGAGTAGAGGGCCTCGACGGCGCGCGCGTAGTCGGCGCTCGTGTTGGGGTCGCCGTGCCCGTCGACGGCGAGGAACTGCTGCGGCGGCACCTCGACCAGCTCCCAGCCGGTGTTCCTCGGCGCGTAGAACCGCTTGAGCTCGCGCTTGACGTCGTAGCGGGTGACCGTGGTCATCGCCGGTCTTCCTTTCCGGTGGCTGCGTCGCCGAGTTCCGCCCGGTAGCCGTCCAGCCAGCGCCGTTCGGCGTCGAGCTGGCCCAGCGAGTAGTCGAAGATCGCCCGGACGAACGGGGGCGTTCCGGGCTGGGCGTCGCGGGCCGCGCGGACCGCGGCGATGCGCTCCGCGAGTGCCGCGGCCCGCCGGTCGAGCGCGTCCCGCACCCGGCCGGGCTCGATGACCGGCTGGTTCGCCAGGCCGACCAGGACGGGCGGGTGCACCGGCCGCAGGTCGGCCAGCGCCGCTTCGGCGGCCCGTGCGCACGTGCGCCGCCCCTCGTCCGTCGGCCCGTACACCCGGCGCGCCTTGCCGCGCGCCGGGCGCTCCGCCGCGACCTCGGTGATCAGACCGCGGTCGCGGAGCCGGGTGAGCAGGTAGTAGATCGAGCTGAACCCGATGTCGGTCCACTCGCGGACGCCGCGGGCGGCGATGACCTCCTCCAGTTCGTAGCCGTGCCGCGGCTTCTCCACGAGCAGCCCGAGCAGCGTCAGCTCGGCGGGCGTCGGTTCCTCGGCCATGGCGACTATCCTAGTACTAGGACAATCGGTCGTGCGGGTCAGGTGCGGACGAGCAGGAGCAGTTCGCCGTCCGGCTGTGGTTCCTCGTCGCGCGCCTGGAGGGTGATCAGGCCGCGGACGGCCCTGGTGAGGAGGGCGGCGATGTCGTCGTGGCCGGTCTCGCGGAGCATGACGGCCGCGGCGAGCAGCTCGATGCGGGCGCAGCCGAGGTCCTCGCCGTCCAGCGGCAGCAGCCGGGACAGCAGCGGCTCCACCAGCGACCGGGCGTGCAGGACGAGCCGCGTCGCGCCGGACAGCCGCTCGGTGGGCGCCTGCGCGAGGGCGGACGGTTCGGCCAGCAGGCCGCACGCCTCCCGCAGCAGGGCACCGACCGGCTCGGGCCCTCGCGACTCCGGCTCGGCGGCGACGGCGGCGAGGAAGGCGCCGAACCGGTGGACGGTGTCGTGGTCGCCGGCGGGCGGCCATGCGGCCAGGAGGTGCCGGTAGGCGGCCACGAGATCCCGCCGCCGCTCGGTGCCGGTCGCCATGGCGCTTCCGCAGAAGACGCGGTCGAGCGCGGTCGCGGCGGCGGACACCTGGCCGGTGGCCTCCAGGTCGTCGGCGCCGGCGAGCCAGGCGTCCAGCAGGCGGTCCTGCACGAGGACGGGGTGGAGCTCGCGGCCGAGGTCGAGGTCGAGGCCGGGGACGCGGACCCGGTGCCGGTAGCGGCCGTTCACCAGGGCCTGCGCGGAGTCCCGGACGAGTTCGTCGTCGACGTCGTCGACGTGGACCCGCAGGAGCGCGCGGACCCGGGGGACCGCGAGGTCGAACTCGCGGACGCGGTCGAAGTCGTGCACGAAGCCGAACCCGCGGGCCCGGTTGCGGAGGCGGAGGCGCAGCCGGTCCAGGAGCCCGTCGAGCAGGCGGGCGACGGCGCTGCTCCCGCCCGCCCCCGCGACGAGGCGCCGCGTCGCCTCCCGCAGGACGGCGATGTCGTCGGCGAGCGCGGACATGTCCGCGGTGCGGGCTCTCGTGCCGTGGCGGCGCGCCAGCTCGACGGTGTCCTCGAGCGCCCTCACCAGGGCGTGCGGCGTCTCGGGGGCGAGCAGGCGCGGGGACAGCCGGTCGAGCGCGCGGACGCGGTCGACGGCCGCGCCGACCAGGCGGTCCTCGTCCGCGAGGCGGTAGGCCCGGTCGGCGGCCCAAGCCTCGTTGAGCGCGGCGTCGAGGTCGGGATCGAGGACGACGGAGGCGCCCAGGAAGGCGGCCGTCCGGCGCGCCGTGTCGATGTGGCGCGCGAAGGCGAGCGCGCGGGGACGGTGCAGCCGGGAGGGCCGCGGTGTCTCGACGGCGTCCATGGCGAAGGCCAGTTCGCGCGCCACGGCGAGCGTGAGGAAGACCTGCAGGACGGGACCCAGGTCGTCGGTCTCCTCCTCGGGCCCCTCGCTCACGACCCTCGCGAACAGCTCCGCGTACGCCTCGACGCGGGAGGGGTCCGGGGGAGCGAGGGCGAGGCGCAGGAACGACGCCGTCGGCTCGAAGTCGAGCAGCAACCGGGACCGCACCTGCTCGACCGTCGGTGCGTGCGGCCACGGGACACCTGACGGGACGTACCGCAGGACGTCGGTGTCCGTGCGGACCCAGACGCAGCGGCCCTCGGTGCCGGACACGAGGCCGATCGCCGGGTCGTCGAGTTCGTCGCGGGTCGGCAGCCGGTAGGTGGTGCCGTCCTCGAACAGCCCGTTGAGCCACGTGACGAACCGGTCGGCGTCCTCGGCCCACGTGCCCGCGACCGGTTCGCCGGGCGGGCGGTCGTCCAGGTGCTCGGGATGGTGGCGGCCCTCGGCGCGTTCCGACTGCAGGAACAGCGCGTACAGCTCGTGCGTGACCGGACGGGCGCAGACGGCGGTGTCGTCCGTCAGCCGGATCGTCTCGCGGAGGGCGCGGGCGGCCTTCACCGCGGTGATCAGCCGCTGCCGCTCGGGGTCGTCGCCGGAATCGCGGACGAGCATGTCCTCCAGCGACGCGCGGAGCGCGGGGTCGAGGCTGCGGGCCTCCTCCGCGCAGTCGAACGCGAGGGCGAGCGCCCGCGCCGTCCCGGACTCCAGGCAGGCCGCGACGACCGGGGACGCGTCGGCGTCCGCGGCCCACAGGAGCGTCGCCTCGCGCCACCACGGGTCGTCGACGCCGTCGACGAGTTCGGCGGGGCGGTCGCCGAGCAGCGCGGCGCCGGCGAGGTACTCCTGCAGGGTGAGGTGCGCGAACGCGTAGCGGCCCTGCTCGCGCTCGACGAGCAGCCCGCTGCGGCCGACCTCGGCGAGGAAGTCCTCCGGGGCCAGGCCGGCGGCCGCGCGCCGCACGTCGCCGTCGATGGCGGCGCAGGCGTCCGCGACGCTGATGTCGCGGACCTTGCGGCGCATCATCGCGAGGGCGAGCCGCTGCACGATGTGCTCCTTCTGCGGGCCGCGCAGGCCGGTGCGGTCGGGGAGGCCCTTCTTCTCCTGCCGGCGGTGCACGAGGACCTCGCACATCTCGCCGTACAGGGCGGCGCGGCTGCCGGGGAGCGCGTCCCGGTACCGGTGCACGTTGGCGATCATGGTGAGCAGGAGGGGGTTGGCGGCCAGGTCGTAGAGGGCGGGCCGCTCGCGGATCCGGCCGATCAGGTCGTCGGCCTTCTGCCCGGCCTGCTGCTGGACGCGCCTGCCGGTCGTCCCCTGCGCCCGGCACTCGATCGCGTAGTACCAGTTGTGCAGGAACCGGCCGATCTGCTCGCCGGTGAAGCGGCGCACCTGCAGCACGTTCACCGACGGCAGCGGGTTCGACAGGTAGCCGTGCGGGCGGGACGTCAGCAGGACGTGGTTGCCGGGGAAGCGCTCGATCTGCCGCCGCGTCCAGGCGACGACGCGGGCCCGCTGGTCCGCGTCGGCGACCTCGTCGAGGCCGTCCAGCATGACCAGGCAGCGGCCGCGGTCGAGCTGCTGCCGGATCCACGACGCGGGCACCCGCCCGGCCGTCCAGCCCGCGGCGGCGGCGACCTCGGCGAGGTCCGGGGGCTCGTCGGCGAGGATCATGCCCGCGTGGTCGCGCAGGTACAGCAGCACCGGGAGGCGGGCGCGGCGGGACGAGCGCTCCCACGGCCGGGGCCGCCGGCAGAGGTCGAGCGCGGTCTCGCGCATCAGCGTCGTCTTGCCGGAGCCGGGGCCGCCGATGATCGCGAACACCCGCCCGCCGCCGTCGTGCAGGAAGGACGACAGGGCGCGGCGCTCGCCCGCCGCGCCGGCGGGCCGCCCGAGGTGGCCGAGGTACGGTTCGCCCGCGGTGTCCTGGAGCGGCTGCGGCGCCAGGCTGACCTCGACGTACACCTGCCGGAGGCCGAGCGCGAACTCGCCCTGGGTGGCGATGCCGACGGTCTCCATGTCCGCGACGCTGGCGCGGAGCTGGCGCAGGTACATCCGGCGGCGGCCCCGCGGGCGGCCGCCCGCCGCGGCACCGCCGAGCGGCGCGCCGGGGGTGAGCACCTCGGCGTACAGGGCGCCGATGACGGCGAACGCCCACGCCACGTACAGCCAGTTCCAGCTCAGCCTGCCGTCGTCCAGCACCTGGTTGGCGGTGACGGCGCACCCGAGGACGAACGAGGCGAGGGCGACGACGCGCGCGATCGTCCGGGCGGGGCTCACGGTTCTGTCCACGCCGCACATTCAACGACGATTCGGGCCGGTTCGACGAGGGTTCCGGCGGACGGACGGCGCCGGGCGAGCGGCGCGCGCTCACCCGGCGGGTGCTTCGGCCGGTCCGTCCGGCGGGGGCGGGTCAGCCCGCCGCCCGCTTCACCAGGTCGGCGATCCGCTCCTCGACCTCGGGCGTCACCTCGGTGAGGGCGAACGCCGCCGCCCACATCGGGCCGTCGTCGAGCAGCGCCGCGTCGTTGAACCCGAGGGTGGCGTAGCGGGCCTTGAACTTCTCCGCGCTCTGGAAGAAGCAGACGACCTTGCCGTCCCGGGCGTAGGACGGCATCCCGTACCAGAGCTTCGGGGCGAGGGCGGGCGCGTGCTCGGTGACGATGGCGTGCACCCGCTCGGCCATCGCCCGGTCGGACTCCCGCATCTCCGCGATCTTCGCGAGGACGTCCCGGACGGCCTCGGCGGCCTTCTCCTCGCGCGAGGCGCGGCGCGCGGCCTTCTTCTGCTCCGCCGCGTGCTCCTTCATCGCGGCGCGCTCCTCGGCGGTGAAGCCCTTGTAGTCGCTCATGGTCCGGTCTCCTTCTGTCTGTCGGTTCGGGTTCTGTCGATTCGGGGCGCGGCGGGTCGGGGGCGCGGTCAGGCGCGGTCGCGGACGGGCGCGGGCTCCCACGCGAAGCCGTCCGGGTCGGTGCAGGGCTCGGCGCCGCCGACCAGCACGAGCCGGTGCGAGCCGCTGCCCTCCTGGCCGACGCCGGTGTCCTTGGCGAGGGCGCGGCGCGGGTAGAGGGCGAGCGTGACGGCCGACGACGGGGTGTCGAACTCGGCGTACTTGCCGCCGAAGCTCTTCCCGACGGCCAGGCCCCGCGCGACGTAGAACCGCTTGCTGGCCTTGACGTCGGCGACGCCGAGCAGCAGCGCGACCTGGTCGATCTCGGGGGCCGCGGGCGCGGAGTCCTTCTTCTTCGAGGACGCGATCTTGCAGATCGTCCCGTCCGGTGCCTGGATCACGCCGCCGTAGCCCCAGAACGACTTCGCGGCGGGCTTGAGGACCGTGGCGCCCGCGTCGACGGCGGCGGCGACGAGCGCGTCGACGTTGCCGGGCTGGGACGCGACGAGCGACAGCGCGAACCCGCGGAAGCCGGTCGTCGGCTCGGCGGAGGCGCGGACGTCCACGTACGGGGCGAGGCCGGCGGCGGCGTAGAAGGCTTCCGCGGCGGCGGTGTCGGCGGCTTCCAGGGTGACGGACTCGAACGAGGTCATGGCGTGCTTCTTTCCGTGAGGCGGGGGTGTGCGGGGGGTTCAGCGGTCCTGGAGGAGCCCGAGGACGTTGCCGTCCGGGTCGGTGACGGTGGCGACCACGCGCCCCGCGCCGACGTCGTGCGGGGCCTCCCGGACGGCGGCGCCGGCGGCGGTCAGCTCGGCGATCTTCGCTTCGATGTCCGCGACGTGCCAGTAGACGGTCGGGGAGGTCAGGCGCTGCGGCCCGCCGCCGGGCACCAGCCCGATCTGGTGCCCGGCGACCTCGAACCCGACGTAGTAGGACGTGTCGCTCTGCGGCGCCCGGCCGAGCAGGGCGGCGTAGACCGCCTTGGCCCGCGCCAGGTCGCTCACGGGGTGCAGCACCGTCTTGATCCCCAGGACGGGCGAGTCGCTCATGGTCGCTCCTGCCAGGTCGTGGGCCGCGTCGACCCGCCGTTCCAACTGCTCACAGCCTCGCGCCGGGGCCCCCTCCGCCACATCCGTGGCGACCACGGAACCGGCCACGGAGCCCGCCCACGGAGCGCCGGCACGGAGCCCGCCCACGGAGCCCGTACGGAACGGCTGCGGCAGAATGGGGCGGTGGCCGTGACAGTGGATATATCGCCCCGCGAAGCCGAGGTGCTGGAGCTGGTCGGGGACCACCTCAGCAACGCCGAGATCGCGGCGCGGCTGGTCATCTCGGTCCGCACCGTGGAGAGCCACGTGTCCGCGCTGCTGCGGAAGCTGGGCGTCCCGGACCGCCGGGCGCTCGCCGGGCGGGCCGCCGCGAGCCGTCCCGCCGCGGGCGCGGCGCGGCCCGCGCCCGCCCTGCCGGCCCCGCTGACGTCGTTCGTCGGCCGGGCCGCCGAGCGCGCCGAGCTGGGCGAGGCCGTCCGGGCGCACCGGCAGGTGACCGCGGTCGGTCCCGGCGGCGTCGGCAAGACCCGGCTCGCGCTGGCGGTGGCCGCGGACGCGGCCGCCGCGTTCGCGGACGGCGTGTGGTTCGTCGACCTGGTGCCGGTCACCGACCCGGGGATGGTCGCGGCCGCCGTCGCGGGCGCGCTCGGGCTCGGCGAGCAGCCCGGCCGCGGCATGGCCGAGTCGGTCGTCGCGGCGCTCGCCGACCGGCACGTCCTGCTCGTCCTCGACAACTGCGAGCAGGTGCGGGACGGCGTGGCGCTCTTCCTGGAGCGGCTCCTCGCGGCGTGCCCCCGGGCGGCGGTGCTGGCGACGAGCCGGGCCCGGCTGATGGTGCCGTTCGAGCGGGCGTACCAGGTGCCGCCGCTGTCGCTGGCGGACGACGGCGAGTCCGACGCGGTCGCGCTGTTCATGGAGCGGGCGTCCGCGATCGGGTGGCCGCTGGACCCGCCCCTGCACGACCACGTCCGCTCGATCTGCGCGCGGCTCGACGGCATGGCGCTCGCGATCGAGCTGGCCGCCGCCCGGTACCCGACGCTCGGGCTGGACGGCCTCACCGCCGCCCTCGCGGACCCGCTGCGGATGCTCACCGGCGGGTCCCGCGCCGACGACCGGCACCGGTCGGTGCGGGCCGCCGTCGACTGGAGCCACACCCTGCTGGAACCGGCCGACCGGGAACTGCTCCGCCGCGTGTCGGTGTTCGTCGCGCCGTTCACGGCCGCCGCGGCGGCGGAGGCGACCGGCAGGGATGCGGGCGCCGTCGCCGACGGGCTGGCCCGCCTCGCGGAGCAGAGCCTGCTCGCCGTGCGGGCGTCCGCGGGCGGCACCGAGTACCGGGCGCTGGAGACGATCCGCCAGTACGGGACGGAGCGGCTCGCCGAGGCGGGCGAACTCGCCGACGCGCGGGCCCGGCACCTCCGCTGGTGCCTGGCCAGGGCCGCGGACCTGGCCGCCGACCCGGCGGACTGGCGGCCCCGGTTCGACGCCGTCGCGGACGACCTGCGCGCCGCGCTCGCCTGGGCGGCCGGCGAGCCGGACCACCGCGCCGAGGCCCGCGACCTCGCGCGGCACCTCGCGGAACTGGCCTTCACCCGCAACCTCCTCGGGGAGTCCCAGCAGCGCTACGAGCAGGCCGCCGCGCTCGCCGCCGACCCCGCCGACGCCGCCGCGGCGCTGCGGCACGCCGCGGCCGTCGCCGGGTGCCGGATGCACGGCGACGACATGTACCGGCTGCACCGGGCCGCCGCCGACGCCGCCCGCCGGTCCGGCGACGCGGCCCGCGCCGCCGCCGACCTGGCGACCGCCGCCGTCACCGCCTACCGGTTCGCCGGCACGTTCGTCCGGCCGCCGGCGCCGGACGAGACGCGCGCGCTGATCGCCGAGGCGCGCGGGCCCGCGGGCGACGACCCCGCCGCCCGCGCGGCCGTCGCGCTCGCCGAGGCCGCGTCGGCCGCCGACGCGTTCGGCGCCGACCAGGACCCCCGCGGCGACGCCGTCGCGGACACCCTCGCGCGCGCCGAACGCGCCGTCGACCTCGCCCGCCGCACCGGCGACGCGCCCGCCGAGTCCGCCGCGCTGGACGCGCTCGCCGCCGTCCAGAGCTGGGTCGGGGACGCGTCCGCCACCGCCGCCACGGCCCGCCGCCGCGTCGCGCTCCTGTCGGCCGCCCCGCCCGGGCCCGCCGTCACGCACGAGCTCGTCCAGGCCCTCGGCGAGGCGGCGCAGACCGGCATCGGCGTCGGGGACCTGCCGGGCGCCCGCCGCTGGGCGCGGCGGCTCGCCGACCACCCGTCGCTCGCCGAGGTCGGGCACCGCGCGACGAGCTGGCTGCTGGTCGCGGACGCGCTCGCGGGCGACGTCGAGGGCGTGCGCGCCGGCGCCGTCCGGTTCCTGGACGCGTGGCGGCGGAGCGGCGCCCCGGTCTGGCCGGACCTCGACCCGGCGGCGGCCGCCGTCGCGATGGTCCACGGCCTGCGCGGCGACCGGGACGCCCGCGCCGAGTGGGCCGCCGTCCTGGACCGGTTCGGGACGTCGCCGAACCGCGTCCACGGCCACGGCGCGGTGTTCGACGCGCTGCTCCTGCTGCACGAGGGCCGCGCGGCCGAGGCGGTGGAGCGGCTGGCCCCGGAGCCCGGCGAGGTGTGGCGGTGGGTCACGTGGGTGTGGCTGCACTGGTACGCGGCGCTGCGCGCGGAGGCCGCCGTCCTCGCCGGGAGCCCGGACGCCCGCGCCCGCGTGGCCGCCGCCCGCGGCCTGACGGCCGGCGACCCGGTCGCGGGCGCGCTCGTCGACCGCGCGGAGGCGCTCCTCGACGGCGACCCGAAGCGGCTGCTCGCCGCGGCGGACGCGCTCGACGCCGCGGGCTGCCCCTACCAGTCCGCCCGCACCCTGGTCCTCGCGGGCGGCGACCACGCCGCCCGCGGCGCCGCCGCCCTCGCCGCCCTCGGCATCACCCCCACGGCCTGACCCGCACCACCGGCGTCCCGATCGGGGGCGGGGTGTCGTGCGGGCACATACGGGACGGGCGGAAGGTGCGGGGCGCGCACGTGTCGCGGGGCGGGGGACGGACGGACGATGGCGGCGTTCGTTCCCCTGCACTGGGAGCTGTCATGCGCCTCCCCGCCCGACTGGTCGCGTTCGTCGCCGTCCTGAGCCTCCTCCTCCCGCCGGGCGCGGCCGCCCATGCCGCGGCGGCGGGCGACTACCGGCAGGTCACCGGGTTCGGGTCCAACCCCGGCAACCTGCAGATGTTCGAGTACGTGCCGGCGGGGCTGCCGGCCGGTGCGCCGCTCGTCGTGGCGCTGCACGGCTGCACGCAGAGCGCCGACGCCTACCACGGCCACTCGGGATGGGCCGAACTGGCCGACCGCTGGGGGTTCGCGGTCGTCTACCCGCAGACGACGACGGCGAACAACGTTCAGCGGTGCTTCCAGTGGTTCGAGCCCGGCGAGTACGGGCGGGGCGGGGGCGAGGCGGCGTCGGTCGTGCAGATGGTGCAGGACGCCCGGGGACGCCTCGGGTCGGGCCGGGCGTACGTCACCGGGCTGTCGGCCGGGGGCGGGATGGCCGCGAACCTGCTGGCCGCGTACCCGGACGTGTTCGCCGGGGGCTCGATCAACGCCGGGCTGCCCGCGGCGTGCGCGTCCAGCCTGCTTCAGGCGACGGGGTGCCAGATGAACGACCAGGGCCTCACGCCGCGGCAGTGGGGTGACCGGGTGCGGGCGGCGTTCCCCGGCCACACCGGGCCGTGGCCCCGGGTGGCGATCTGGCAGGGGACCGCCGACTACACGGTCCGTCCGGTGAACGCGGACGAGCTGCGCGACCAGTGGACGGACGTGTGGGGCGTCCCGCAGGCGCCGACGAGCACGCAGACGCTGCCGGGCGGGACCACGCGGAGCGTCTACGGGGACTCGGTCGTGGAGGTGTACTCGATCGCGGGGATGGGGCACGGCCTGGCGGTCGATCCGGGGTCGGGCGCCGAGCAGTGCGGCGCGTCCGGCGCGTACTTCCTGGACACGATCTGCTCCAGCCACCGGACGGCGCTGTTCTGGGGCCTCGACGGGGACGGCGGCGAACCGGGCGCCCTGCCCGCCCCGACGGGTCTCCGGGTGACGGGGACGGGCGACGACACCGCGTCGCTCGCGTGGGACGCCGTCGAGGGCGCGGCGTCGTACGTCGTCCGCCGCGACGGCGCGGACGCGGGGACGTCGGAGGCGGGCGCGTTCACGGACACGGGCCTCGCCCCCGGGACGTCGTACGCCTACACGGTCGCGGCGGTGGACGCCGAGGGACGCGCCGGCGCGGCCTCGGCCCCCGTCACCGCGACGACCGCGGGCGCCCCGCCCCGGTGCTTCACCGCGACGAACTACGCGCACGTGACGGCGGGACGGGCGCACGTCCGCGGCGGCTACGCGTACGCGAACGGCTCCGGCCAGAACATGGGCCTGTTCAACGTGTTCGTGACGCGGACGCTGCGGGAGGCGTCCCCCGGCTACTTCGTCATCGCCGATCCGGGCTGCTAGTGCGAGGCCAGCTCCTCGTCCTTCAGGGTGCCGCGGATCTCCTCCCGGAACGCGGGCGTGTCCTCGTGCCCGTGCACCGAGGCCGCGTGCTCGGCGGCGGCGCGGACGACCTCGTCCTCCTCGCCGCTGATCGTGAGGGTGCAGCCGGACTCGCTCGGCATGTCCCTGCAGTCGGCCACTTTCCGCATCGTCTCCTCCTTCCGCACCGGTCCGCCGCATCGTCGCCTGCCCTTTCATCGTGACATATCCGCAGGTCACACGGAAGGTCGCCGAGGCGAGGGGGACGGCGCACAGCAGCGCGAACACGAGCGGGGTGCCGTGCGCGTCCGCGAGCAGGCCGAACAGGGGGGTCGCGAGGCCGCCGACGCTGACCCCGAGGCCGAGCGTCATGCCCGCCGCGGTGCCGGGGCGGCCGGGGAGGTAGTCCTGGCCGAGCCGGACGAGGACGGCGAACGGCACGTTCACCGCCAGGCCGGTCAGGACCGCGAACACCAGCGGGGCGTACGGGCCGGGGGCGAGCCGCAGGCCCGCGAGCATCGGCACCGCGAGCGCCGCGCCGACCTGGATCGTCCGGACGGGCCCCACCCGGTCGGCGAGGCGCCCGCCCGCGATCGTCCCCGCGACGCCGCCGCCGAGGAAGCACGCGAGGGCCGCGCCGGCGAGCGCGGGCGGGGCGTCCAGGCGGTCGATCCAGTACAGGCCGATGAACGTCGCGACGGCCGAGAACAGCGCCGACCGGACGACCGTGATGGCGGTGAGGGTCGCGAACGGCCCCCACCGGTCGCGTCCGCCGGGCGCCGCGCCCCGCCCGCCGGCCGTCCGCCGCGCGTTCCGCACCAGCACGAACGCCGCGAGCACCGCGGGCGGGAGGAACGCGACCGTCCCGCCGAGGCCCCACGCGGCGAGGACGGGCACCGCCAGGACGGGCGCGAGGAAGAACCCGACGGTGCCGCCCGCCGCGAAGACGCTCATGGCCGTGACGCTGTCCCCGGCGGCGTCCCGGGCGGCCTTCCCGGCGGCCGGGTGGAACATCGCCGTCCCGAGGCCCGACAGCAGGAGCAGTGCCAGGACGAGCGGGTAGGGCCCCGCGAGCCCGGCGAGCGCGCACCCGGCCCCGGCGAGCAGCACGCCGCCCGCGGCGAGCCGGGGCAGCCGGAACCGGTCGACGGCGAGGCCGATCAGCGGCTGCGGCAGCGCGCCGCCCAGCGTCGCCGCGAGCGTCAGCCCGCCCGCCGCCGCGTACCCGTAGCCCCGTTCGAGGACGAAGTACGGGACGGCCGCGGGCACGAGCCCCTGGTAGAAGTCGTCGACGGCGTGGGCGGCGGCCCACGCCGCCATGCGCCGCACGACCGGTTCGGTCCTGGTGATCGTCGCCACGCCGTCCAGCATCGTGACCGCGCGAGGTTGCGGGCTAGCGGTATTCTGCCGAGCGATGTCGCCGACCCGCCAACCTTTCCTGCGGCTGGCGCACCGCGAGCGCGTCCCCAGGCACGAGCACCCGCACCACCAGATCGCCTACCCGAGCCACGGCGTCCTCGAAGTGGCGACGGACGCGGGCACCTGGATCGTCCCGCCGCACCGGGCCGTGTGGCTGCCCGCCGGGATCGCGCACGCGCACCGGGCGCACGGCCCGACGCAGCTCCGCACGGTGAACTTCGAGGCCGGCGAGCCGGGCGCCGGGTTCGCCGGGCCGGTGGTCCTGGCGGTCTCCCCGCTGCTGCGCGAGGTGATTGTCGCGCTGACCGGGGACGGGCGGGACGCCCGCCGCCGCGAGCGCCTGCGGCGGGTGGCCCTCGACGAGGTCCGGGCGGTCGGGGAGCTGCCGCTGCACCTGCCGGTCCCGGCCGACGACCGGCTGCGGGCCATCGCGGACGCCCTGGACGCCGACCCCGCCGACCCGCGCACCCTCGCCGGGTTCGGCCGCGCCGTCGGGGCGTCCGAACGCACGCTGAGCAGGCTGTTCCGCGAGCAGACGGGGATGACGTTCCCGCAGTGGCGGACGCAGGTGCGGCTGCACCGCGCGCTGATCCTGCTGGCGTCCGGGACCCCGGTCACCGCCGTGGCCGCCGCGTGCGGCTACGCCGGCCCGAGCGCGTTCATCCAGGCGTTCCGCCAGGCGTTCGGCACCACCCCGGGCCGGTTCGGCGCCCCCGGCTGACCTCCGCCGCCCCCGTCACCAGGCGTCGTGGTGGAGGACGGTGTCGAGGGGGGCGCGGGGGGCGGGCTTGAAGGTGTCGCCGGTGTAGTACGCGGTGGGGATCAGGGCGCCCTGCCGGATGGTCGCGGGGAGGCCGAGGAGTTCGGCGACCTCGCGCTCGAAGGCGAGGTGCAGGGACGTCCAGGAGGTGCCGAGGCCGCGGGCGCGGGCGGCGAGCGCGAAGTTCCAGACGGCCGGGTGGAGGGACGCCCACAGGCCGGCCTGGTTGGCGGCGGGGAGTTCGCCGGGGACGTCCAGGCAGGGGATGACGTGGACGGGCACCTCGCCGATGTGCTCGGCCAGGTAGGAGGCGCTGTCGCCGACGCGGCGCTGGACGCCGGCGCGCTCGGAGTCGTCCTGGTGGAGGGCGCCCGCGAACGCGCGGGACTCGGCGTAGGCGGCGAAGGCGCGGCGGTAGTACTCGCCGATGGCGCGGCGCTTGCCGGGGTCGGTGACGACGATCCAGTGCCAGTTCTGCGCGTTGCTGCCGGTCGGGGCCTGCACCGCGATCTCGAGGCACTCGCGGATCAGGTCCATGGGGACGGGACGGGCGAGGTCGAGGCGCTTGCGGACGGCCCGGGTGGTGGTGAGCAGCTCGTCGGGGCTCAGCGGGAGAGTCGTCATGCGTCCATGCTGCCCCACGGGCCCCGGACGATTCCGGGCGGACGTCCGTCAGGTGAGGACCTCGTCGCTGAGCAGGCGCGCGAAATCGGTGCGGAAGCGCTCGTACTGGGCGCGCAGGTCGGGGCCGGGCCAGTCGGCGGGGAGCAGCGCGGCGGGGAGGAGCGGGTCGTCCATGAGGTGCCGGACGACGGCGGCGGCGAGCGTGAACCGGTCGACGATGCCGTCGGCGGCGGCGAACGCGGCCTGGAGGTCGCGGGCGGGCGCGGCCCAGCCGTCCAGGTCCCAGAGGGACGCGGCGAGCGCGGCGGGGTCGCCTTCGGGGCGGCCCTCGATGAAGGTGCACTGCCGGACGGCGATGTCCGGGCGCGCGCGCAGGAGGTTCGCGGGCCGCATCCAGACGCCTTCGCGGAGTTCGGCGAGCCGCACGTTCGACATGGCCTGGCGGAGGGCGGTGCGTTCGGCGACGGGGCGGCGCTCGGCGGTGATGACGGCGATCTCCCAGGCGCCGTCCCACGGGCGGGTGCGGGGGGAGCGGGCCTCGTCCTGGCGGGCCTGCCGGGCGAGGAGGCGCTCGGTGAGGCAGTAGCGGTCGCCGGAGCGGACGAGGTCGCCGGCGGCGACCATGCGCGAGAGCGCGACGCGGATCGCCCCGTCGGCGATGCCGAACAGGGCGCCGACGCGGACGAGGTGGCGGACCGGCAGGCGGGGCGGGTGGACGCCCAGCAGGGTGCTCAGGACCACCGACCGTGCGGTGAGGGCCCGGATCTCCATGGTTGCCAGTGACTTTATCGGCATCCGCCGCATTACAGGTCTTCCGTCATGTGAAGTAGAAGTGTAACGTCCGGCGCATGGGCAGCTACCTGATCGAGCCGGCCGACCGGCTCCCGTTCGGTTCCGCGGAGAAGGCCCGCCGGTACGCGACCGAGCGGTACCAGGGCGCGGTGGGCCGCAACTGGTACGACTGCGATCCGACGCTGCGGTTCCTCATGCGGCGCCACCTCGGGGACGGGTTCGGCTGGGCCGAGCCGCGGCTGCGGGAGCTGGGCGCGCTGATGGGCGGCCGGATCGCCGAACTGGCGGAGGAGACCGACCGCAACCCGCCGCGGCTCGAGAAGTACGACCGGTGGGGGCGCGACGTCAGCGAGGTCGTCATGCCGCCGTCGTTCGAGGCGGCCCGCCGGGAGATCGTCGCGACGTCGTTCACCCGCCCCGGGTTCGTCCGGGAGGCGAAGGCGGCGGGGGCGGACCCGGTGGCGCTCGGCGTCGCGTGGAGCTACCTGCTCGACCAGGCCGACATCGGGATGGCGTGCGCGCTCGGGACGGGCGGCGACATGGTCGTCGGGCTCACCGAGGCGTTCGCGCCGGACGACGTGAAGGCGCGGGTCCGGGAGCTGTTCGCCGCCGGGGCGTTCTCCGGCGAGGCCGCGCAGCTGCTGACGGAGCGGTCGGGCGGCTCGGACCTCGGGGCGCTGGAGTCGACGGCCGTCCGCGACGGGGACGCGTGGCGGCTCGACGGGTTCAAGTGGTTCGCGTCGAACGCGAACGGCTCGGCGTTCGTGGTGCTCGCCAAACCGGCCGGCGCGGACGACGGGGTGCGGGGGATCGCGCCGTTCCTCGTCCTGCGGGAGCGCCGGGACGGGACGCGCAACGGCGTGCGGATCCGGCGGCTCAAGGACAAGCTGGGCACCCGCTCGGTGGCGTCGGCGGAGATCGAGTTCACCGGCGCGGAGGCGTTCCTGCTGGCCCCGGGGTCGTCGGCGGGGGCGGGCGGCGACGGGCGGGGCCTCGCCCGGATGATGGAGCTGACGAACGGCGCCCGGCTCGGCATCGCGACGATGGGGCTCGGCTGCGCGCGGCGCTCGCTCGTCGAGGCGCTCTGCTACGCGCGGGCGCGGGAGGCGTTCGGCGCGCCGCTGGCGGAGCAGCCGCTGATGCGGCGCAAGCTCGCGGAGCTGGTCGTCGAGACGGAGGCCGCGCAGGCGCTCGTGTTCGACGGGTACCTGACGCCGCTGCGGCTCGGCCCGGCGCTGGTGAAGCTGCGGGCGGCGCGGCTGGGCGTGACGGCGGCGAGCGACGCGGTCGAGGCGCACGGCGGCAACGGGTACATCGAGCAGTGGCCGGTGGCGCGGATCCTGCGGGACGCGCAGGTCAACCCGATCTGGGAGGGCGGCGACAACATCCTGTGCCTGGACGTGCGGCGCGGGATCGAGCGGGACGGCGCGCACGAGCCGTTCCTCGCCCGGCTGGAGGAGGCCGCCGGGCGGGCGCCCGCGGGGGACGACGCCACGGCGGCGCTCGTCCGGGACCGGATCGGGCGCCTCCGGGAGGCCGTCGAGGCGTGGCGCGGGCTGGACAAGAGCGTCGCGGAGGCGCGGCTCTACCCGCTGGCGCAGTACATGGCCGACGTGTACGCGGCGGCGCTGCTCCTGGAGCAGGCCGGGTGGGAGCGCGAGGACGCGGGCACGGACCGCAAGGCCCTCGTCGCGCGCCTCTACGCGCGGGCGCACCTGGCGGATCCGGACCCGTTGCGCGGCATCGGCGGCCCGGCGGAGGACCTCGACCGGTTCGACGAACTCGTCGGCGGTGCCTTCGCGGAGGAGTGACGCACGGGGGGACGCACGGGGGCGGTTCGAGCGGCGCGCGGGCCGTCCCCGGCGGTGACACCTCCGATGTCCGAGCGCTCTACGTCCGGAAGACGTTGACCGAATCCGGTTCGGGTCTTAGGTTCCCTTGGAGGGCGGCCGTCGGCACAAGGGAGTCTTCCGCATGACCCTGACCGTGGAGCAGGCGGGCCTCGCGCTCGCCGACCCGAAGGCGTACGCCGATGACCGGCGGCTGCACGAGGCGTGCACGCTGCTGCGCCGCGAGTCGCCCGTCCACCGGGTCGAGGCGCCCGGCTACCGCCCCTTCTGGGCGGTCACCCGGCACGCCGACGTCATGGAGATCGAGCGGGCCCACGACCTGTTCCTCAACGCGCCGCGCCCGCTGCTCGCGACGGCCGAGCTCGACGAGATCAACCGGCAGCGGGCCGAGCAGGGCATCGGGCTGCGCACCCTCATCCACATGGACGACCCCGACCACCGGGTCGTCCGGGCGATCGGCGCCGACTGGTTCCGGCCCCGCGCCATGCGGGCGATGGAGCCGCGCGTCCGGGAGCTGGCGAAGCGGTACGTCGACCGGATGGCGGACGCCGGCGGCGAGATCGACTTCGCGCAGGAGGTGAGCGTCCACTTCCCGCTGTACGTCATCCTGTCGCTGCTCGGCCTCCCCGAAAGCGACTTCGACCGGATGCTGACGCTCACCCAGGAGCTCTTCGGCGGCGACGACGAGGAGCGGCAGCGGGGCCAGAGCAACGAAGAGAAGATGCAGGTCGTCTTCGAGTTCTTCGCGTACTTCCAGGAGCTCACCGAGGCCCGCCGCGCGCACCCGACCGACGACCTCGCGTCCGCCATCGCGAACGCCCGCGTCGACGGCGAGCCGCTCAACGACTTCGACACCGCGTCCTACTACGTCATCATCGCGACCGCCGGGCACGACACCACCAGCGCCACCATCGCGGGCGGCCTGCACGCGCTCGTCGAGCACCCCGACCAGCTCGCCCGGCTCCGCGCCGACCCCGGGCTGATGCCGCTCGCCGTCGACGAGATGATCCGCTGGACCACCCCGGTCAAGGAGTTCATGCGCACGGCCGTCCGGGACTACGAGCTGCGCGGCACCGCGATCCGCGAGGGCGACTCGCTGCTGCTGGCGTACCCGTCCGCGAACCGGGACGAGGAGGTCTTCGACGACCCGTTCCGGTTCGACGTCGGCCGCGACCCGAACAAGCACCTGGCGTTCGGCTTCGGCGTCCACTACTGCCTGGGCGCCGCCCTCGCCCGCATCGAGGTCCGCGCGTTCTTCGAGGAGCTGCTGCCGCGGCTGCGCTCCATCGAGCTCGCGGGCGAACCGGAGGGGATCGCGACCACGTTCGTCGGCGGCCTCAAGCACCTGCCGATCCGCTACAAGCTGGCCTGACCCCTCTCCGCCCCCGAGGAGCACGCATGCAGATCGACGCCGCCGTCCTGCGGGCCGCCGACGCGCCCTTCGCGATCGAGCGCCTGGACCTCGCCGACCCCGGACCCGGCGAGATCCTCGTCCGGATCGCCGGCACCGGCATGTGCCACACCGACCAGATGGGCCGGATCCCGGGCGACCTCGTCGCGAAGCCGGTCGTGCTCGGCCACGAGGGCGCCGGCGTCGTCGAGGCGGTCGGTCCGGGCGTCGCGGGCGTCACCGAGGGCGACCACGTGGTCATGTCGTTCGACTCCTGCGGGACCTGCGCCGACTGCCGCGACGGCCACCCCGGCTTCTGCCCGCAGATGGTCGCGCACAACATGCTCGCCGCCCCGCTCGACGGCGTCGCCCGGCTCACCGACGCGTCCGGCGCGGCTGTCCACAACCGGTGGTTCGGCCAGTCGTCGTTCGCGACGCACGCGCTCGGGACCGCCCGCAACGTCGTGCCCGTCACCCGGGACCTGCCGCCGGACGCGCTCGCGAAGCTCGGCCCGCTCGGCTGCGGCGTCCAGACGGGCGCGGCGTCGGTGCTGGTCGCGCTCGGGGTCGGCGCGGGCGACACGTTCGCGGTGTTCGGCGCGGGCGCGGTCGGGCTCGCCGCCGTGATGGCCGCGCGGCTCGCTGGGGCCGCGACGATCATCGCCGTCGACCTCCACGCATCGCGGCTGGACCTGGCGCGCGAGCTGGGCGCGACGCACACGCTGAACGGCGCCGACGACGACCTCCCCGGCCAGATCCGCGGGCTCACCGGCGGCGGCGTCCGGTACGCGCTCGACACCACCGCGGTCCCGGACGTCGTCTCCGCCGCCGTCGCGTCGCTGCGGGCGAACGGCGTCTGCGGCCTCGTCGGCGTCGGCGCGACCGAGTACCGCCTCGACGCGAACCTCCTGCTCATGGGCCGCACGGTCAAGGGCATCATCGAGGGCGACGCCGTCCCGCACACCTTCATCCCGAGGATGATCGAGCTGTGGCGGCAGGGCCGGTTCCCGTTCGACCGGCTGATCGCCACCTACCCGCTCTCCGCGATCAACGAGGCGGAGGCGGACGCCCACGCGGGCAAGGTCGTCAAGCCCGTCCTCCTCCCGGAGGGCTGACCTCCCGGCGGCCGCCCGGGCGGCCGCCGGCCTAGACGAGCCGCTCCACGGCGCGGGCGACGAGGTCGTCGGCCTCCTGCTCGGAGTACACCTCGGGAAGCGTGAGCCGCTCGACGATCAGCCAGTTCAGCGCCATGTGCAGCAGCCGCACCGACGCCGCGTCGCCGGGCAGCCCGGACGCCCGGTGCGCGTCGACGTTCGCGTCGACGTCGGCGCGCACGCTCCGCGTGAGCACCTCGCGCAGTCCGGGGCGCCGCGCCGCTTCCAGCCGCAGCTCCAGCAGCGCCAGGTAGCCCGTCCGGAAGCCCGCGACCCGGCGGACGGTCTCGCGCATCACCGCGGCGAACTTCTCCCGGTCCTGCACGCCCTCCAGGTGGCGGGCGACGGTCTCCTCGTCCGGCTGGAGGCGTTCGTAGACGCGGGCCCCGACCTGCGTGAACAGGTCGTCGCGGTTGGTGAAGTAGTTCGACGCCGTCCCCGCCGGGACCCCGGCCGCGCCGTCCACCGCGCGGAACGTCAGCCCCCGCGCGCCCTGCTCGGCCAGCACCTCGATCGCGGCGTCGATGAGCGCCGCCCTCCGCTCCTCGTTCCTGCGCACGTTGACACCACTCCATCTGTAGTACTAATGTCCAGACAACGACAGGCATAGTACTACGGACGGAGTTTTATATGCGCAAGGTCGTCTACTACATCGGCGTGTCCATCGACGGCCGCATCGCGGGCCCCGGCGGCCAAGCCGACTTCTACCCGGTCGGCGACGGCGAGGCCGCCGCCGCGTACATGGCCTGGGTCAACGAGCGCTACCCGGAGACCGTCCCCGCCCAGTACCGGCCGCACGTCGGCCTCGCGGACGCCCCCAACAAGCGCTTCGACACCGTCCTGATGGGCGCGGACACCTACCGGACCGTGCTCGCCCAAGGGATCGGCAGCCCCTACGCGCACCTGCGGCAGTACGTCGCCTCCACGACCCTCGACCGCGTCGACGACCCCGCGGTCGAACTCGTGCGCGACCCCGCCGCGCTCGTCCGCGACCTCAAACGCGAGGACGGCCCGGACGTCTGGCTGTGCGGCGGCGGCGGGCTGGCCGGCGCCCTGCTCCCCCAGATCGACGAACTGATCATCAAGAGCTACCCGGTGATCGCGGGCGCGGGCACCGCCCTCGTCGACGGCGCCTTCGACCCCACCGTGTTCACCCAGACCGACCGCAAGGCGTTCCCCAACGGGGCCGCCATCACCTGGTACGAGCGGCGGTCCCCGGAGAACCGGGACGGCTAGCGGACGCGGTGGAGGAGGGCATCGCCGCGCTCCAGGCGGCGGCAGTTCTCCACCGCGACCTCGAAGTACCGGTCCCACGTCTCGTGCGTCAGCCATGCGACGTGCGGCAGGACCACCGTGTTCGCCAGCTTCAGCAGCGGGTTCGCCGGGTCGACCGGCTCGGACTCGAACACGTCCAGGCCCGCGCCGCCGAGCCGCCCCGACGCCAGCTCCCGGACGAGCGCCGCCTCGTCGACCACCGCGCCGCGCGCCGTGTTCACCACCACCGCGCCGTCCGGGAGGAGCGCGAGGCGCCGCGCGTCCAGCAGGTGGTGCGTCTCCTCCGTCAGCGGGACGTGCACCGACAGGACGTCGCTCGCCCGCAGCAGCCCGTCGAGGTCGCGCCACGCGGGGTCGTCCGGGCGCGGCCGCCGCGACGTGTAGAGGACGCGCGCGCCGACCGCCTCCAGCATCCCCCGCAGCAGCCCCGCGATCTCGCCGCCGCCGAGCAGCCCGACCGTCCGGCCCTTCAGCTCGCCGCCGACCAGCGCCCGGCCGGCGGGCCAGCCCGCGCCCCGCCGGGTGCGCGCGTCGAACTCCACGACGCGGCGCAGCACCGACAGCATCAGCAGCAGCGTCGTCTCCGCCACCGCCTGCGCGTTCCGCCCCGGCATGTTCGCGACCGCGACGCCGCGCTCCGCCGCCGCGTCCAGGTCGATCGTGTTCACCCCGGTGCCGAGCTTCTGGATCAGCCGCAGCTTCGGCGCCCGGTCCAGGTCCGCCGCGGTCAGCGGGCGCAGCACGTGCCAGATCACCTCGGCGTCCGGCAGCAGCTCCGCGAACCGGGCCTCGTCCTCCTCGGGGCAGCTCACCACGTCCAGCCCCGGCTCCGCACGGTCCATGTCGTAGTGCAGCAGAACCCGCATGCCCGGCCTTCCTGATCATCGATTCGTGGAACGTGAACCCGCCGGTCCGGGCCGTTGTTCCCCGGGTAGGTTCTCCATCATGACCTGGCCCGAACTGCCGATCGTCCAGGCGCCCATGGCGGGCGGGCCGTCCACGCCCGAACTCGCCGCCGCCGTCTCCGAGGCCGGCGGCCTCGGCTTCCTCGCCGCCGGCTACACCACCGCCGCGGCCATGCGCGCCGACATCGCCCGCACCCGCGAGCTGACGTCCCGCCCCTTCGGGACGAACCTGTTCATGCCGTCGCACGACGACGCCGATCCCGCGGCCGTCGAGGCGTACCGGGCGCGGCTCGCCCCCGAGGCCGCACGGCTCGGCGTCGCCCCCGGGGCCCCGGACCCCGCCGCGCGCGACGACGACCACGACGCGAAGATCGCCGAACTGCTCGACGACCCGCCCGCGTTCGTGAGCTTCACCTTCGGCACCCCCGCGGCCGACGTCGTCCGCGCCTTGCAGGGACGCGGCGTCACCGTCGTCGTCACCGTCACGACCGTGGACGAGGCCATGCAGGCGTTGCACGGCTCGGGTGCGGACGCCCTCTGCCTGCAGGGCTCCGAGGCCGGCGGGCATCGGGCGTCCTTCGCGAACACCCTCGACGAGGGCCTACCGGTCCGCGCGCTGCTCGCCGCCGTGCGGGCCCGCACCGACCGTCCGCTGATCGCCGCCGGGGGCCTCGCCACCCGCGCGGACGTCGCCGAACTCCGCGGGCTCGGGGCGGTCGCCGCGCAGCTCGGCACCGCGTTCGTCCGGTGCCCCGAGAGCGGCGCGAACCCCGTGCACAAGGCCGCGCTCGCCGATCCCCGCTTCACCGCGACCGCCGTCACCCGCGCGTTCAGCGGGCGCCCCGCCCGCGGCCTCGTCAACCGCTTCCTCACCGAGCACGACGCCGCCGCGCCCGCCGCGTACCCGGACGTCCACCACGTCACCTCGCCGCTGCGGAAGGCCGCCGTCGCGGCGGGCGACCCGGACGTCGCGAACCTGTGGGCGGGCACGTCCTGGCGGCACGCGACGGACGCCCCGGCGGCCGACGTCGTCCGGTCCCTGGCGGGCTGACCCGGCGTCCGCCGAACTCGAAGGCGGCATCCCGGAGAGACACGGGCGATCCCTTCCTCGACCCCGCATCTAGTTCGTGCCACGAACAGTTTTGGTTCGTGGAGCGAACTTCAGACGTCGTTGCCCGGTTCGAGGAAGACGACCGGGACTTCGTTGTCGAGGACGACGCGGCCGAGCAGGCCGGCGAGCGAGGCGCGCTCGGCACCGTCCATGCCCCGCACCAGGTCCGCCATCCGCCTGGAGGTCGCGCCGTAGAAGGTGCGCGCCAGCCGCTCGCCCTTCGGGGTGAGCGCGACCCGCACCGCCCGGGTGTCCCGCTCGTCCGGCTCGCGGCGGACCAGCCCGTTGCGCTCGGTGCGGTCGACCAGGCCGGTCAGGCTCGACTTCGCCAGCCCCAGCATCGAGCCCAGCTCGCCCATGCCGTACGGCCGCCCCATCAGCACGCACAGCAGTCGCCCCTGCTGCGCGGTGAGGCCGTGCTCCCGGGCCGACTCGCCGTACACGGCGTTCACCAGGAACGCGGACCGCACGAGCGCGGCCGCGATCCCGATCCGCCCGTCGTCATCTCTCAGCACGCGGTCAGTGTACCGATGCAAGAGAATGTCAGTTCGTGCAGCGAACTAACCGTGCCGGGAACCCCAGTCCCAGAGGGCCTGCAAGACGGGACCGAGCTCCCGCCCGCGCGGCGTCAGCGCGTACCGCGTCCGGACCGGACGGCCCGGCAGCCGGTGCCGCTCCGCCACGCCCACCGCCACGAGGTGCGCCAGCCGGTCCGACAGCACCTTGTCCGACAGCGCGGGCAGCAGCTCCCGCAGCTCGCCGTACCCCCGGTCGCCCTTCAGCAGCTCCCGCACCACCAGCGTCGTCCACCGCCCCCGCAGCGCCGCCAGCGCGATCTCCACCGGGCAGTCCTCCGCCGGCGCCGCGACCGCCGCGCGCGGATCGTCCGGCAGCCCCGGCCGGATAACCGTTTGGTGAGCCACGGGCGCGCCTCCTACGTTCTCGACCACTCGCCTCACCGGAAGGATCCCAGGATGCGACCGCTCGCCGAACGCCCCGAGGACGTCCCCGCCGTCTTCGCCGACCGCTTCAACTCCGGCGACCCCGCCGCCCTCGCCGAGGTCTACGAGGACGGCGGCATGCTCGTCCTCGGCACCCCCCTCACCGGCGCGGCCGCCCACGCCGCGAACGCCCGCCTCCAGAGCCTCGGCGCGCCGATCGCCGTCAGCCCCCGGCACGTCTACCCCCACGGCGACCTCGCGCTCATCATCGTCGACTGGACGATCCAGGGCACCGGCCCGGACGGCGACCCCGTCGACATCCGCGGCACCGCGACCGACGTCGTCCGGCGCGGCGAGGACGGATACTGGCGGTACGCGATCGACAACCCCTTCGGCATCGAAGAGTTCGAAGGGCCCGGCGATGAGAAGTGACGCGTGGACGAACGGCTCCGCCGGACCGCCGCCAAGCCGGCGATCGGGGGAGGGGCGGGTTGACCTTGACGTGGGCGTGAAGGTTTTAGCGTCCGGGCATGCATGCGCAGAAGACGCGGGACGCGGCGGTTGCGGAGGAGTCGTCGCGGTCGTTCCCGCTGTGGTTGTTCGCCCTGTTCCTCCTCGCCTTCTCGTTCGGCACGGACGACATGGTCATCGCCGGGGTGCTGCCGGACATCGCGCGCGACCTGGACGTGTCGGTGGCCGCGAGCGGGCAGCTCGTGACGGTGTTCGCGTTGACGTTCGCGCTGGGGGCGCCGGTCGCGGCGGCGGCGTCGGGGGGGGAGAAGAGCCCCCCCCGCCCGCCGGGCCCCCCCCCCCCCCCCCCCCCCCCGCGGCGCCGCGGCCGCGGGGGGCCGGGGCGGGCGCGGTCGCGCCCGCCCCCCGCGCCCCCCCCCCCCGCCGCGTCCCGCTCGAACAGCAGCGCGCAGGCGCGGCAGGCGCACAGCAGCCCGTCCCCGCGCTCGTCGAGGACGTGCGCGTGCCCGCCGCCGTGGTCGTCCGGGATCGGTTCGGCGC
>NZ_QHJN01000070.1:0-37991 GCF_003947565.1 Actinomadura sp. WAC 06369
GGCGGGGCGGCGTCCGGGGCCGGGGCCGGGAGCGCGGCGGCGCGGTCGGCGGCGGCCTCCAGGTAGCCGGACGCGTCGTCGAGCGCCTCCAGCAGCCAGCGCGCCAGGTCGCGGTCGTCGGCGAACGGGCCGGCGGCGAACGCCCCGGGGTCGTCGAGCGCGCGGCCCATGTTGGCGTCCGCGATCTCCACCGTGCGGCGCAGCGCCCGCAGCTCGGCGACCGCCGCGCGGGCCCGCGCCGCCGGGGCCGTCCCGTCCGCGACGGCCGCGAGCAGCCCGCGGACGTCCCCGTCGCGGTTCCACACCCGCAGCTCGTACCGGAGCTTCGCGGCGTGCAGCAGGTACCGGCCGAGGGGCGGGACGGCCGGGTGCCCGGCCGACCAGGCGAGCGCGCTCAGCTCGGCCTCGTCGGCGGCGTCCGCGACGATCAGCAGGTCGCGGCGGGCGCGGTCGTCGTCGCCCGCGGAGACGTCCCAGACCCCGACGCGTTCCCGGACGGCGGCGCCGGGGCCGCGGGGCCGCCGCGGCCCGTCCGGCAGGAGCGGGACGAGCCGGGCCGCGTCGGCGTCGGACGGCGCGGCGAGGCCGGGGCCGGTCGCGAGGTAGGCGCGGGCCTCGCCGAGCAGGTCCGCGGTGCGGCCCGCGGCGAGCGCGCTCCACCACCGGTCGAGGTCGCGCCACCCGCCGCCGCCGTCCGGGCCGGCGGCGCCGTGCCGGGGCGCCAGCGCCGCGGACAGGACGAACGCGTCGTGGTGGCGGCGGTAGACGGCCTGGTAGTCGTCGTCGGGGTTCTCCTGCGCGGCGAGCGGGCCGTCGCCGCCGGACGCCGGGTCGGGCAGGTCGCGGGGGAGGCCGGTGCCGGGAATCGGGTCGTGCATGCGGAACAGGTGCCGGGCGCCCTCCCACAGGTCGCGCAGCGCGCGGTGGGCGTGCGGGGCGCGGGGCCCCTCGGCGGGCGCGAACAGGTGGACGACCAGTTCGGCCCGCGGCCCGCCGGTCACGGCGCCACCGCGCCGTCCGGTCCCGTGCGGTCGGCGGCGGGCGCGCCGCCGTCCCACCGGGACAGCTCGTGGACGAGGACGTTCGCGCGTTCGCGCACGTCGGGCGGGCACGGGACGGCGGTGTCGCCGCCGCCGATCCGGGTGACGCGCGGCTGCGACGCGGCGGCCAGGGCGGCGGCGGCCCGCAGGACCGGGTCGGGGTCGGTGCCGCCGAGCGCCCGGCCGAGGTCGTCGAGGAGCGCGGCGACGCGCGTCCAGTCGCCGGGCGCCAGCCGCCGCCCGGTCAGCTCGTCCAGCACCATGCCGGCCTTCCGCCGTGCTCGGGACGTCATGGGCGTCACTTCCTCTCGCGCGGGCCCGCCTCGGCGACGGGGTCGTGCGGCCGGTCCGGGAGCGCGTGCAGGTACGCCGCCATCCGCTCGACCGGGTACCGCTCCACGTCGCCGGGCGGCACCACGACGCGGAGCTGCGCCGCGACCGGGCCGTGCCGGGACGCCTCCAGGAACGAGTCGACGAGGGCGGCGAACAGCTCGTCGTAGGGGCGGTCGACGCGGGAGAGCCCGGTGCCGGGCAGCGCCAGCGCGACGGGGCGCCGCTGCCCGTGCGTCTCGACCGCCGCCCACAGGCGGCGCAGCGCCGCCCGCAGCTCCGCCGGGCCGGACCGGGCGACGAGGTCGTTGCCCATCCGCGCGTAGGCGACCGCGAACACCAGCCGCCCGTTCCGCCGCAGCGGCGCGACCGTCCCGAGCGGGTAGCGCGCCAGCTTGCCGTGCCGCTTGTCGGCGCGCCGCTCGACCGCGACGGGCGCGCGGCCGTGCAGCGCGGCGCGCAGGTCGCGGTCGAGGCGCGCCCGGTCGCCGCCGTAGAGCCGGTGCAGGAGCTGCCCCTGGACGCTCGCCGCGCTGATGACGAGGTCGCCGTCGGTGGCGGTGTCGAAGGTGTCGGTGAACCCGGCGACGAGGTGCGCGTCCTCCTCGGCGAACAGGTCGCCGGACGTGACGGCCACCGACGCCGGCGGCGCGGTGAACTCGCGGCGCAGCAGCCCGGCGGTGCGGGCCCGCACCCGTGCCCGCAGCGCCGCGACGGCCGCGGCGAGGTCGGCGTCGCCGGGGCGTTCGGCGGCGAGCGGCAGCGCGACGTCGAGGGCGGCGCGGGGCCGGCCGAGGTCGGTGTAGACGTCGACGAGGTCGCGGCGCGCCGACCCGTACCAGGCGTGCAGGCGGCGGATCGGCTCCGCCGCGAACGCGCGGTCCTCGGCGTCGAACAGCGGGCGCCCGCCCCACAGCGACACCGCGCGGGCCAGCAGCTCCGCGGCGGTCGCCGTGTCGCTGTGCTGCGCGCGCCGCACCAGCTCGTGGAACTCCAGCACGTCGACCTGCGCGGGTTCGAGGTGCAGCCGGTAGGCGGAGACGCGGCCGCGTTCGGTGCGCAGCACCGTGGACGTCTCGCCGGGACGGCCGGGATCGAGGAGGCGCCGCAGCTCCAGGATGCGCTTCTGCACGCTGACCCGTTCCTCCCGGCGGACGGTCCGCGCCCCGGGGTCCCACACGTCGCGGTACAGCTCGTCCACGGTGACGGACTCGTCGCCCGCGACGGCCAGCCGGATCAGGACGGCCGCGGTCAGCGGCGCGGGCCGCACCCGGCGGCCGCCCGCCTCGACGACCGTCCGGCCGAGGAGGGTCAGCCGGATCCCGCTCGTTCCGCTCATTCCGGCCGCCATGCCCCCTGCCCGCCCGTCGGGAGACAAGGCTAACGAAAGGGCATGATCGAAGTCAGTGCACCGGCCGATGTCAGCCGCGGTGGCCGCGGCACCACCGGGCGAGCGCGTCGAGGGCGAAGCACAGGTGCGGGCGGTCGCGCCGGTCGGCGCCGCCCGCGACCAGCGCCGCCGCGAGCGCCGGGTCGAGCAGCCCGTCCAGCCCGTGCCCGGCGCGCCGCGCCGCCGCGTCCGGAACCGGCCCCGCGGCGAACAGCGCCCGGTCGACGTAGAAGGGCCCGGACGGCGGGCGCGGGCCCCCGGTCCAGTACCGCGCCGGGGGGCGCCGCGCCGTGCGGCGCCCGTATCCCTCCTCGGGATGGTCGAGCAGCCGCGGGCACAGCCGGCCGATCGCGTACCGGTGCCAGCGGTCGCCGAGCCGCCACCGGTACGGCAGCGCGGCGACCGCGTCCGCCCACCCCGGGTCGAGCAGCGGCACCCGCCACGCCGCGCCGCCGAGCGCGGCGTGGTCGGTACCGCCGCCGAGCGCGGCGAGGTTCGCGCCGATCTTGTGGTGGCCGTACTGGGCGCGGAAGAACTCGCCCGCCGCCGCGCCCAGCGTCCCGTGCCCCGGCAGGACCGCCGCGAGCCGCGCCCGCACCGCCTCCGGCGCGAGGGCCGCGCGCAGCTCCGGGACGAGCCGGGCGCGCTCGTCCGCCCGGAACGGGTCGGGGAAGCGGCGCGCGAGCAGCTCCACCGCGCCGCGCGCGGGGCGGCGCGCCGCCCGCAGCGCCGACCGTCCCCGCGCGGGCAGGTGGTACGGGCGGGCGTACTCGCCGTGGTAGCCGATCAGGACGGGCGCGTCCGGCGGGTCCTCGGCCAGGTGCGCCATCCCCGCCCAGTTCGTGACGGGCAGCAGCCCGCTCGTCGGCCGCGCGATCCGGTCCGCGCCCGCCTCGACCGCCGCGGCCCCGACCGCCCGGACCGTGTGCGGCAGCCCGAGGTCCCGGGCGATCCCCGTCGCGACCTCCCGGTCGAACGACCCGGGCACCCCGGCGACCAGCAGCCGCGGCCGGTGCCCGCCCGCCAGCAGCGCGGCGAGCAGCAGCCGCGCGTCCAGCCCGCCCGACATCGACAGCGCGGCCCCGCCCGTCCCGGCCGCCCGCGCCACCGCGCCGCACAGCGCGTCCACGGCCGCGTCCGGCGACGGTTCCGGCGGGGGCGGCGGGTCCGGGACCTCGACGCGGTGCCCGCCCCGCGTCAGCGTGACGACCGCGCCCGGCGGGACCGTCCGCAGCCCCGCGTCGAGCGACGCGTCGCCCAGCAGGTGCCCGAACCGGAGGTAGTCCGCGACGGCCTCGGCGTTCCACCGCAGGCCCCGTCCGGCCGCGGCCAGGGCGTCGTCGACGCACCCGCCGTGCGCGAGCGTCCCGCCCGTGTCGTACACGTGGACGACCGCGCCCGACCGTCCGGCGACCAGCGTCACCCGGTCGCCGCCGGCGACGGCGGCCACGAACCGCCCGTCCGCGCGCGTCAGCTCCGCGGCCCGCCCCGACCGGACGAGCGCCCCGATCCGCGCCTCCGGCACCGCGCACCACCCGCGCACTGTCACCCCCGCCGCCGTCATCCTGGGGGTCCGGTGCGTTCGAGGGTGTCGAGGACGACGTCGGCGACGGCCTTGATCGCGAGGGTGCAGAAGGCGGTCTCCGCGCAGGCGAACGTGCCGTGCTCGGCCCACTTGTTCGCGGGCGCGCCGCCGCCGCACAGGGCGAAGTACTCGCACGCGCGCTCGCAGGCGCGGCGGCCCCGCGCCACCTCGGCCGCGAGCCGCGCGAAGCCCGGCCGGACGCGGTCGAGGGCGAAGCCGTCCTCCAGCACGTTGCCGAGCACGAAGTCGCCGTGCGCGGGGCTCCGCCAGCCCAGCAGCTCGGGCGAGAACGACGCGACGTCGCCGCCCGCCGAGACCGTCAGGATCGCGTACGGCTCGCACTGCGTGTTCCGGACGGGCAGGTCGTGCAGCAGGACGTGCTCCCGCATGGTCGCGAGCTCCCGCACCCGCACGCCCGTCCGGTCCGACCAGTCCGCCACCGCGCGCAGGAAGTCGCGGTACCCGGACCGGAACCCGGCCGTGCCGTGCAGCGTCGACACGTTGCCGCCCTCGGTCTCCTCCGGGTTCAGCCCGAGCGACCGGGGCCGCAACGCCGCCATGAACTCCAGGTACTCGTCCCGGTGGGCCAGCGTGGCCGGGGTGACCACCGAGATGACGTCGAACGGGATCCCGGCGCCGGCGAGGCGCGCGACGCCCTTCATCGCCCGCGCGTGCGTGCCCCCGCCCGCCCGCGTGCGCCGGTACGCGTCGTGGACGGTCGCGGGCCCGTCCAGGCTCACCCCCACCCGTACGCCTTCGCGCGCGAAGAACTCGCACCACGCGTCGTCGATCAGCAGCGCGTTCGTCTGGAGGGAGAACCGGAGGCGGGTGCCGAGCGCCGACCGCAGCGTCCGCGTCGCCGACGCGTAGAAGGCGCGCGGCGCGGTGAGCGGCTCGCCCGCGTGCCAGCGCACCTCCAGCTCGTCGCCGAGCCGTCCGGACGCCGCGAGGGCGCGGGCCGTGGCCGCCACGACCTCGGGCGCCATCAGCGTCCGCGCCGACCGGTCCGGGAGGTAGCAGTACGCGCAGTCGATGTTGCAGAAGCCCGTGGCCTGCATGACGAGCTGCCGGACCCGGGTCATCGGACGGCCGCCGACAGGTCGTTCGACATCAGCAGCGACACGTCCGGCATGCCCCGCTGGTTCGTCGCGCCGTCGTGCAGGACGCCCTGGGTGTTCAGCAGGTACGCCTGCCCGGGGCGCAGCTTCACCCGGATCACCGGGTAGTCCGGGCACGCGTCGAAGAAGGCGTCCTTCAGCGCGCGCGCCGTCTCCGGCACCGGCCGCCCCGCGTTCTCGACCATCGCTATGAGGCCGGGCACCCGCAGGTTCACGAAGTGGAGGTACCGCTCGCGGAAGCCGATGTTGACGGACGCCAGCAGGAACGAGCGGTCCCGTTCGTCCAGCGGGTACCCCTGCTGGTCGTCGAGGTGCAGGCCCATGTAGACCCTCTCGTCGAAGTTGAACGCGGTGGAGAGCCGTCCGGGCGCGTGCACGACCGCGTCGGCCGTCCGCACCCGGTCGCACGCGTACCCGGTGCGGCGGACGAGCGCGTCCACGGCGCGGTCGCGGGCCGTGCGGACGGCCGCCGCCAGCGCGTCCCGGTCGTCCCCGGCGAGCAGCGGCAGCACCTCCGCGCGGCACGCGTCGAGCGTCGCGGCGCCGACGTCGAACACCGTGAGCCGCTCGTGCGGCGCGGCGCCGGGGGCCGCGGCGTCCGGCCGGAGGAGCGCGGACTCCCGCGCGGTCAGGGGGCGCCGGCCGGGGCGCGCCGTGCGCGCGGCCCCCTCGGCCGGGGCGCCCGGCGCGTCCGGCAGCGGCCGGACGCCCGGACTGATCGTGAGGTCGGCGGGGGTGAACAGGTCGGAGGCGATGTGCAGGGTGAGCCCGGGAAGGAGCATGGACGACCACCGTTCTCGGTCGGTGCGGGGGCGCGCGGCCCTCGGGCCGCGGCGCCCCCGCGAAGCCGGGAGTCGGCACGCGCGCGGGCGTGGGCCGGCGAGACCCCCGGCCTCGCGGACGGGCGCGACCGGTCAGTCGCTCCAGCTGTTCCACGGGCTGCGGCAGGAGCCGCGCCGCGGCGCGGGGGCCGCCGCCCGCGCGTCCCGGACGCGGTCCGCCACCGTCCGCGCCGCGCCCGTCTCGCCGGACACCGTCAGCGGGGGCGCGCCCGCCGCCGAGACGGCGAGCAGCCGCGCCGCCAGGTCGTTCTGCCGCCGGTCGTCCATCTGGACCTCCTGAAGGCCGGGATCGTGACGGCACCAGCAGACCGGTGCGCCGGCTTGCGCCGAAAGCACGAAACCGCTTCCGGACCGCTTCCGGCGCCGCGCCTCCCGGCCCCGCCTCCCGGCCCCGGCCGCGTCAGCGGCGGCGGGTGATGCGGGACGGCAGCGCCGCGAACCCCCGGTCGTTGGACGAGCGGACGCGCTTCGCGTTCGCCTCGTCGATCTCGTAGTCGGCGACGAGCCCGGTGATCTCCTCCAGCGCGATCCGGGCCTCCAGCCGTCCGAGGTTCGCGCCCAGGCAGTGGTGGCGGCCGTTGCCGAACGCGAGGGACGCGCCCGTGTCGCGGTCGAGGTCGAACCGGTCGGGGTCGTCGAACACCCGCGGGTCGCGGTTCGCGGAGCCGGTGAGCAGCAGGATCCGCGCGTCCGCGGGGATCGTCGCGCCGTGCAGCTCGACCGCCTCGGTCGTCGTCCGGGCGATCGCCTGCGTCGGCGGATCCCAGCGCAGCGTCTCCTCGATCCAGTCGGGGATCCGCCCGCCGAACGCCGCCGCCCGCGCCTCCGGGTGCAGCCACGCCGCGTGCCACGCGTTGCCGAGCAGCAGCATCGTCGTCTCGATGCCCGCGCCCACCAGCAGGATCAGCACCCCGACGATCTCCTCGGGGGTGAGCCGGTCGGCCCCGTCCGCCGCGTCGAGCAGCCCCGACAGCAGGTCGCCCCGGCGCTCCCGGCTCCGCTCGACCGTCAGCTCGGTGTAGTACCCGACGAGCGCGCCGATCGCCTGCAGCGCCTCCGGCGGCAGGTCGTCGCCCTCCTCCTCCCGGTACATGATCGCCATGCCGAGGTCGCGGACCTTCGCGCGGTCCGCCTCCGGGACGCCCACCAGCTCGGAGATCACGTCCATCGGGAACCGCGCCGCGAAGTCCGTCATCATGTCGAACGCGTCGCCCTCGACGTACGGGCGGACGCACTCCCGGGCGATCTCCCGGATCCGCGGCTCCAGCTCCATGACGCGCCGCGCCGTGAACGCCCGCGACACCAGCCCGCGCATCCGGGTGTGCCGCGGCGGGTCCATCGCGACGAACGAGAAGAACTTCTCCGCGTCCGGACCCCAGAAAGCGGGCTCCAGCCGCAGTCCGTTGACACTGGAGAAACGATTCGTGTCCTTCAGCGCCGCAATGACGTCCTCATGCCGGGACAGGGCCCAGAAATCGTCCTTGTCATTCCGGTAGACCGGCGACTCTTCGCGCAACCGCGCGTACACCGGGTAAGGGTCGTCCTGGATCGTGAAGTCGAACGGACTGTAGAAGGTCTCCACGGCGATGTTCTCCCGGTTCGGCGGCGCGCTGCGGAAGCGATCCTGCCTGTTCCGGGGGACGCCCGCCACCAATTCACGACAACTCCGGCCCGCCCGCGTCCCGGTCATGCGGGCGGACGCAATAAAGTAAGCCAAAACATGCGGGAGGCGCCCATGGAACCGGTTCCACCGGGGATCGATCCGACGAAGGCTCACCCTTCGCGCCGCTACAACTACTGGCTGGGCGGCAAGGACAATTTCGCGGTCGACCGCGAATCCGCCGAGACGGTCGCGTCCGGCTTCCCCACCGTCGCCCTCGCCGCCCGCGAGAACCGCAAGTTCATGGCCCGCGCCGTCCGGTACCTCGCCCGCGACGCCGGGATCACCCAGTTCCTCGACATCGGCACCGGGCTGCCGTCGGCCGGGAACGTCCACGAGGTCGCCCAGGCGATCGACCCGGCGTCCCGCATCGTCTACGTCGACAACGACCCCGTCGTCCTGGTCCACGCGCGCGCCCTGCTGACCAGCTCGCCGGAGGGCCGCACCGCCTACATCGACGCGGACCTGCGCGAGCCGGAGAAGATCCTCGCCGCCCCCGAACTCGCCGCGACCCTCGACCTCACCCGTCCCGTCGCGCTGATGCTCGTCGCGATCATGCACTTCGTCTCCGACGACGAGGACCCGTACGGGCTCGTCGCGCGGCTCGTCGGCGCCCTCCCGCCCGGCAGCCACGTCGTCATCACGCACGCCACCGGCGACCACCTCACGCCCGACCAGTACGAGGAGGCCGTGGAGACGAACCGCCTCAGCGGCGTCCCGTTCAGCCTCCGCACCCGCGCCGAGTTCACCCGCTTCTTCGACGGCCTCGACCTCGTCGACCCCGGCGTCACCAACGTCGTCGAGTGGCGCCCCGACCTCCCGCCGCGGCACCGCCCCAGCGTCGAGGACGTCTCGATGTACTGCGCCGCCGCCCGCATCCCCTGATTCGCCCGCCCACCGCGCGGGCATGCACCGGTGAGCGATGCCCGATGTGCGCTCTGGTTCCTCGCCGCCTACCTGCCGATGATCGCGCTCACCCCGCCGATGCACGCCCTGCACCGCCGCTGGGGCCTCGCCGTCCCGGTCGTCCTGGCCGTCCTGGTGGCCCTCGGCGACGCCGCCCGGCTGTGGGCGGACGTCCCCCACGGCGGCACGGCCAACTACCTCCTGATGTGGCTCGCCGTCCACCAGCTCGGCTTCGCCTGGCACGACGGGCGGCTGCGCGCGCCCGCGGGGCGGCTCCTGCTCCTCGCCGGGCTCTGCGGCCTCGTCCTGCTCACCACGGCCGGCCCGTACCCGGTCAGCATGGTCGCCGAGCCGGGCGCGGCCGTCCAGAACACGGCCCCGCCGACCCTCGCCCTGCTCTGCCTGGCGGCCGCCCAGGCGGGCGCCGTCCTCCTCCTGCACGACCGGGGCGGCCGATGGCTGCGGCGCCCCCGCGGCCCTGCCGGCGTGGACCCTGGCGGCCTACCTGGCCGGCGCCGCCGCCCTCCACCTCCAGCGCGCCTGACCGGCCGCGGCAGGCCCGCCCCGCGCGCGGGCACGCCCCCGCCTACGGGGCCGGGGTGCGGTAGCGGTCGAGTTCCCAGGGGTCGTGGGCGCTGAAGACCTCGACCTGGTCGCCGTGCCGGCGGAGGAGTTCGCGGAGCCGGGCCTGGGTGCCGAGCCTGAGGTCGCGGTGGGTCTCCGAACTGGTCTGCACGAGGTCCAGAACCGGGTGCGGGTGCGGGTCGGGGTCGAGTTCCCGGTGGTAGTAGTAGGCGTCCCCGCAGTGCAGGAGCCAGCGGTCGCCGTCGTGCACGGCGACCCCGGTGTGGCCGGCGGTGTGGCCGCCGAGCGGGACGAGACGGAATTCCGGGCCGAGCCCCTCGGGCCGCAGGGAGACGAAACCGAACCAGTCGGGGCCCGAGTCGGTGGCGTAGGCGACCCAGTCCGGGTCGTGTGCCCAGTGGGCCGGGCGGTACCGGAAGCTCGGCGCCTGGCGGGCGGCCGCGTCGAGTTCGGCCGCCAGGACGTGGACGCGGGCGGCGGGAAAGTCGGGCAGGCCGCCGCAGTGGTCGACGTCCAGGTGGGTGACGATGATGTGGCGCACGTCGTCGGGCGAGTAGCCCAGCCCCGCGATCTGCCGTATGGCGGTCTCCCGCTCGTCCAGTACCGGCTCCGCCAGCTGGACCCAGTCGGCGCCGAGGGTGCCGGCGGGGTCGCGCACGTCGTCCAGGCCCAGGCCGGTCTCGACGAGGACCAGCCCGTCGGAGTCCGTCTCGACCAGCAGGCAGTGGTTGACGGCGTGTGCGGGAGCCGGGCCCCGGTAGGTGGCTTCGATCTGCCGGACGGACCCGCAGTTGAGGTGGTGGATCTGCATGGCGGCCAGCCTGTAACTTGAACCGCGGTTCAAGTCAAGGAGGAGCGATGGGCGGGACGCTGCTGGACATTTCCGAGGTGGCCGAACGGTCCGGGCTGACGGCGTCGGCGCTGCGGTTCTACGAGAGGCGCGAGCTGATCTCCCCGGCGGGACGCAACGGGCTGCGGCGGATCTACCGGCCGGACGTCCTCGACCGCCTCGCCCTCATCTCCTGCGCCCGGAGCGCGGGGTTCACCATCGCCGAGATCGCCGGCTTCCTGCGGGCGACGCCCGGCGACGACGCTTTGCGCGCCCGCATGGCCGACAAGGCCCGGGCCCTGGAGGAAGACATCGCCCGCCTCACCCGCATGCGCGACAGCCTCCACCACGCATCGACCTGCACCCACACCCCGCTCGTCGAATGCCCCCACTTCAAAACCACCCTCCGCGACCCGCGGCAACTCGGGGACGCCGAACCGGAGTGATTCCGGACGCCCGTCGCCCGGCGGTCATTCGGTGGGTGGGGGTGTGCAGAGGCGGTCGAAGGTCTCGATGAGGGCCGCCATGTCGACCGACGGGTCGAGGAGCCACTGGAGCTGGAGGCCGTCGGAGACGGCCACGAGGAGGCGGGCCAGGTGCTCGGCGTCCTCGTCGGCGCGGACGGTGCCGGCCCGGCGGCCCGACTCCAGGCCGCGGGCGATCGTGGCGGTGAGGTCGCGGTAGCGGTCGGCGAAGAAGCCGTGCGCGGGGTGGGACGGGTCGGTCGCGGCGGACGACAGCGCGACGAACAGCCGGACGAGGCCCGGCTGGTCCATGTTGTGCCGGACGGTCCGGGCGACGGCCTCGCCGGGGCCGCCGGACTCGGCGCAGGCCGCGAGGTCGAGGGTGTCGCGGCGGCGCAGGACGGCGAGGAGGAGCTCCTCGCGGGAGCCGAAGTAGTGCAGGACCCCGGCCTGCGACAGGCCGACGCGGTCGGCGATCTCCTGGAGGGACGCGTCGCCCCGGCGGGCGAACACCTCGAGCGCGGTGTCGAGGATCTGCTCCCGTCGCCGGACGCCCTTGCGGTACGGGCCGCGCGGCTTGCGTTGGGTCGTCACGGGCCCGACCGTACTGCAGGCCCGGAAATGAGATGGTTTCGTGTCTGGACGCGAAACCTGAATTTCATTAGGTTTCCGGCATGCGCTCCAAGATCGCGGCCCTGGCGGCCGGAACCGTTCTGCTGCCGGCCGCCTTCGCGGCCCCGCCCGCCGCCGCCGACGAGGCGTCCGGGCGGCGCACGGTCGAGGTCGCGTCGTTCGACGGCACGAAGATCGTCACGAACTTCTTCCCGGCGCCCGGGCTGGCGAAGGGCGAGCGCGCGGAGTCCGTCCTGCTGGGGTCGGGGTTCGGCGGGCGCGGCGCGACCGACCCCGAGTCGGGCGAGCTGGGCTACCTGCTGGACGCCGGGTACAACGTGGTCACCTGGAACCCGCGCGGGTTCGGGTCCGGCGGGGCGGTGCAGATCGACCACCCGCAGGCCGAGGGCCGCGACGTGCGGAAGCTGATCGACTGGATCGCGCGGCAGCCCGAGGCGAAGCTGGACGGGCGGGGCGACCCGCGGCTCGGCATGGCGGGCGGCAGCTACGGCGGCGCGATCCAGCTCGTGACGGCCGGGATGGACGACCGCGTGGACGTGATCGTCCCCGGCTACACGTACCACTCGCTGAACGACGCCCTGTACCCCAACCGGACGATCAAGGCCGGGTGGGCGTTCGGGCTGTGCTCGGCGGGCCTCCAGAACGGCAACCGGTTCCACCCGCGGGTCTCGTCGATCTGCCTGCGCGCGCTGGCGACCGGGACGGTCACGAAGCCGGACGAGCAGTGGATGCGGGAGCACGGCCCCGACTTCCTGATGAAGAACATCGACATCCCGACGCTGTTCGTCCAGGGCGTCACCGACACCCTGTTCCCGGTGAGCCACGCCGTCGCGGGGTACCGGAAGGTCAAGGCGAACGGCGCCCCGGTGAAGATGGTGTGGACGTGCGGCGGCCACGCGAACTGCATGGACGCCGAGCACGACGCGTCCGTCGACCGCGAGGCGACGCTCGCGTGGTTCCAGCGGTACCTGCGCGGCGACCGGAGCGTCCGGACGGGCCCGGAGTTCACGTACCCGGACAACACCGGCGCCCGGCACTCCGCCGCGGCGTTCCCGCCCCCGGCGGCGAAGCCGGCCCGCGGGTCGGGCGAGGGCACGACGCTGTTCAGCCCGGCCGACAACTCCGGCGCCATGTTCACCGGCGGGTACTCGCGCAACGCGATCGAGGTCCCGGTCGACGCGCCGGACGGCGGGGTGCTGGTCGGGGCGCCGAAGCTGACGATGCGGTACAAGGGCCGGGCGACGAACGCGAAGACGTCCGTCTACGCGCAGCTGGTCGACGCGAGCGTCCCGGTGCCGGGCGACCTGCCCGCGTCGGTGATCCCGCCGCTCGGCGAGGGCATCCCGCAGGTCGTCAACGGGATGGTGACCCCGGTGCCGGTCACGCTGGACGGCACCGCGCGGCGGCTGACGATCGACCTGGAGGACGTCGTGTGGCGGCTGCGTCCCGGCTCGGAGCTGAAGCTCCAGATCATCCCGAACAGCGCGGTGTTCAACCAGCAGCGCGCCGCAGGCTGGATCACGGTGGACGCGGCGACCGTGACGGTCCCGACCGCCGCGGGCTGACGTGCCGGCGCCGGGCCCCGGCGGGGCCCGGCGCCGCCGCTCACGCCAGCACGCAGTGCGTGCCGCTGAAGATCGTCGGCATGCACTTGTTGCAGTGGATGCACAGCGACTTCGTCGACGCGTCGGCCTGGATGCGGTTGATCAGGTCGGGCTCGCGCAGCAGGGCACGGCCCATCGCGACGAACTGGAAGCCCTCCGCCATCGCGAGGTCCATCGTGGCGCGCTCGGTGACGCCGCCGAGCAGGACGAGCGGCAGGTCGAGCGCCGCGCGGAACTGGCGGGCGCTGTCGAGCAGGAACGCCTCCTCGTACGGATACGCGCGGATGAACTTCTCGCCCGCGAGCCGGACGCCGAGCTTCAGCGGCTGCGTGAACGTGTCGGCGAACTCGCGCACCGGGGCGTCCCCGCGGAACAGGTACATCGGGTTGAGCAGCGAGCTGCCCGCGGTGAGTTCGAGGGCGTCGACGGTGCCCTCCTGCTGGAGCCACGTCGCGACCTGGAGGCTCTCGTCGAGCCAGAACCCGCCGGGCACGCCGTCGTCCATGTTCAGCTTGGCGAGGATCGCGATGCGGTCGCCGACGGCCTCGCGGACGGCGCGGGCCGCGCCGAGCGCGACCTTCGCGCGGTTCGCGAGCGAGCCGCCGTACTCGTCCGTCCGCTTGTTGAGCTTCGGGGAGAGGAACGAGCTGGCGAAGTAGTTGTGCCCGAGGTGGATCTCCACGGCGTCGAACCCGGCCTCGATCGCCATCAGGGCGGCGTCCGCGTGGGCGCGGGTGACGCGCTCGATGTCGGCGCGGGTCGCCGCGCGCGTCATCCGCATCGACATGGGGTTGAACGACCTGCTCGGCGCGATCGACGGCACGCCGTTGGAGCGGCCGTTCGCGACGGGTCCGGCGTGCCCGATCTGGGCGGACGCGGCGGCGCCCTCGGCGTGCACGGCGTCGGTGAGGCGGCGCAGGCCGGGCAGCGCCTCGGGGCGCCAGTGGATCTGGTCGTACTCGGTGCGCCCGTCGGGCGCGACCGCGCAGTACGCGACGGTCGTCATCGCCACGCCGCCGGCCGCGTGCGCGCGGTGGAACCCGACGAGGTCGTCGGTGACGAGGGCGCCCTTCGTCATGCCCTCGAAGGTCGCAGCCTTGATCGTGCGGTTGCGCAGGGTCAGCGGGCCCAGCCGGGCGGGCTCGAAGATGTCCGGGGTGGTCATGTGCGCCTCCAGGCGGTCAGAGCTGCACGGTCAGAGCTGCACGGTCAGAGTTGCCACGCGGTCGGCTGCGCGTCGGGGCGCATCGCCGCGTCGGTCCCGCCGTCCACGAACAGGACGGCGCCGGTGGTGAAGCGGGCCTCGGGCTTGAGGAACTGGTGGACCCAGAACGCGATGTCCTCGGGCTCGCCGAAGATCCCGAGCGGCATCGGGGTGGGGAACCGGTCGGGGTCGAAGTCGGCGTCGGCGCCGGTCGAGCCGGTCATCAGCGGGGTCAGCACGGCGCCGGGCGCGATGGCGTTGAGCAGCACGCCCTGCCGCGCCCACTCGGGGACGACGGCGGTGCGGCGCACCCAGCGGGCCAGCGCGAACTTCGAGGACGCGTACGCGACGATCGACGGCGGCGCGAGTTCGGCGAGCTCCGCCGGCACCTCCCGCGCGGCCTCCTCGGCCCGCGCGCGGGCGGCGTCCTCGTCGCCCGCGAGGGCGTGCCCGACGAGCGCGTCGTCGATCATCGGGACGGTCGTCGCGGAGTTCGACGCGATGACGACGGCGCGGCCCGCGCCGGAGCGGGCGAGGGCGGGGCGCAGGCCGTCCAGCACGGCGACGGGCCCGAAGTAGTTGATCGACATCACGGCGGCGGAGTCCGGCATGTCGGGCCCGACGCCCGCGATGGCCGCGGCGCCGTCGAGGGTGCCGCCGCTGCGCTCCAGGACTTCCGCGACGGCCGACGCGCGGCCCTGCGCGGTGCCGAGGTCGGCGATGACGTCCGCGTCGCGCAGGTCGACGCCGATGACGGTGTGCCCGGCCTTGACCAGGACGTCCCGGGTGGCGGCGCCCATGCCCGACGCGGTTCCGGTGACGGCGAAGGTTCCCATGCCCGATCTCCTCACGGTCGGTCAAATCGCTCACACTATTCAATCACTGATTGATTTGTGATTGCAGCAGGTGTGGTGCAATGTCCGCATGGCCCCTGCCCCGACCTCCACCCGCGACCGGCTGCTCGACGCCGCCGAGCGGCTGTTCCTCGCCAAGGACGCCGACCAGGTGTCCGTCCGGGCGATCAACGCCGAGGCGGGGCTGAACCCCGGCGCCGTCCACTACCACTTCGGCTCCCGGGAGGGCCTCGTCACCGCGCTCCTGGAGCGGGAGCTGCTGCCGCTGTGGGGGGAGCGGCTGGAGGGCATCGCCGAGCGGTCCGCCGCGAGCGAGGACGGCGGCGCCCCGTTCGCCGTCGCGGACCTCGTCGCCGCGATCGTCGAGCCGTTCGAGGAGCTGGTCCGCACCGGCAAGGGCCGCATGCTCTGCCATCTGCTGGCCCGGTCGGTGCTGGCCGCGTCGCGGCTGCCCGCCAGCTCCCCGTGGTTCGGGCAGGCGCCGTTCGAGGTGATGCTCGGCCGCGCGCTCCCGGACCTGACCGTCCGGGAGGTCGCCGACCGGTGGCGGCTGGCGTTCACGCTGCTCCTGGAGATCTACGGGCGCGCGGTCGCGCCCGCCGACGCGCCCGCCGCGCCCCTCCCCGAGACCCGCACCGTGATCGCGTTCGTCACCGCCGGGCTCACCGCGCCGCCCGCGGACCGCGACCGGGGCCGCCCGCGGTAGCGGGAGCGTCCAACGGACGCCGTGCGTCACGTCACCGACTGATCACGTAAAGTGATATCCGTGGAACGACTTGAGCTGGACGGGCTGCTCGACACGGCCATGCGCCTGTTCGCCGAGCTGGGGTACGACGGGACGTCCCTCCAGCTCGTCGCGGACGCCGCCGGGGTGGGCCTCGCGGACGTCCGCGAGGCCGTCGGCGACGGCAAGGCGGAGCTGTACCGGGCCGTGATGCGGCACGCCGACGAGGCCGAGCGCCGGGCGCTGGCGCCCGCGCTGGACAGCCTCACCCCCGACCTGGACGCCTACTTCCGCGTCATCGACGCCTACCTGGACTTCTACGTCGAACGCACCGACATCCTCGCGCTGTGGATGCACCGCTGGATGGGCGACGCCGCCGACGTCCCCGGACTGGAGGCGCAGTACAGCGCGTCGCCCACGCGCGACTTCCTGGACCGGGTGCAGCCCTTGATCCCGCCCGACGTCGAGCCCGAGCACCTGGCGTGGACGACCGTGTGGTGCGTCTTCGGCTTCCTCAGCGGCGGCATCGTCTACAGCGACGGCCGGCCGATGCCGGAGCAGCTGCGCGGCCAGGGCCTGGGCCCCCGCGACCCGGAGGCCGTGGAGCGGTTCCGCGCGTACCTGCACGTTCTGATGCGGCGCCTCCTCGCTCCGCCGCCGGCCTAGCGGCACGGGCCGACCGCGGACCGAGCGCGCCGAAGCGATCACCTGGAGTGAGAAGTATGCGGACGGAGGAGGAAGACCGGCTGCTCGACACGGCCATGCGCCTGTTCGCCGAGCTGGGGTACGACGGGACGTCCCTCCAGCTCGTCGCCGACGCCGCCGGGGTCGATGTCGCGGACGTCCGCGCGGTCGGCGAAGGCAAGGGCGAGCTGTACCGGGCGGTGTTCGTGCGCGCCGACGAGGCCGAGCGGCGGGCGCTGGAGCCGGCGCTGGCCGCCTTCACCCCCGACATGCCGAGCGTGCTGCGGCTCGTGGACTCCTACCTGGACTTCTACGTCGAGCGCACCGACATCCTCGGGCTGTGGATGCACCGCTGGATGGGCGACGCCGCCGACGTCCCCGGCCTGGAGGACTACTACACGAGGCCGCTGGCGACGCGGGTGGTCGACACCGTCCGCCCCCTGGTCCCGCCCGGCATCGACCCCGACCACGTGGTGTGGACGACCGTGTGGTGCGTCTACGGGTTCCTGAGCGGCGGGCTCGTCTCCACGGACCGGCAGGACGGCCAGCAGCGGCTGGGCGGCCGGGGGACCGGGCCGCGCGACACCGCCGCCGTCGAACGCTTCCGCGCCCACCTGCACATGCTCGTCACCCGCATGCTGACCCCGCCGCCCTGACCTCGCGCCGCCCCCGAGGCCCCGGCCCGGCCCGTCCCGCATCGGGGTCCGGCCGGTGGGTACGACGAGCCCGTCGGAGCACGCGGCGCACGGAGGTCGGGGGAGATGGCGGAGATGCTGGCCGGACGGCTGGACGTGCGGACCCGGAGGTTCGCCGTCAAGGAGGTCCCGGTGCCCGAGCCGGGGCACGGGGAGGTGCGGATCGCGGTCAAGGCCGCGGGCGTCTGCCTGTCCGACCTGCACCTGATCGACGGCACGCTCAGCCCGCTCTACCTGGGCGGGGACGAGGTCACGCTCGGCCACGAGGTCGCGGGCGTCGTCGAGTCCGCCGGCGAGGGCGCGACCCGGTTCGCCCCCGGACGGCGCGTCCTCCTCCTGGCGGGCGAGGAGGACCCCGACGGGACGATCCGCACCCGCGGCGTCGACTACGACGGCGGCTGGGCGCAGTTCGCCGTCGCCGCCGAGCGGACGGTCGTCCCGATCCCCGACGCGCTGCCGTTCGAGCAGGCGTGCGTCATCCCCGACGCCGTCTCGACCCCGTGGGCCGCCGTCGGCACCACCGCCCGGACGCGGCCCGGCGAGGCCGCGGGCGTCTGGGGGCTCGGCGGGCTCGGCGCGCACGCGGTCCTGCTGCTGCGCCTGCTCGGCGCCGCCCCCATCATCGCGATCGACCCCGTGGAACCGGCCCGGGAGCGCGCCCTGCGGTTCGGCGCCGACGTCGCGCTCGACCCGGGCGACGCCGGCTTCGGCGACCGGGTCAGGGCCGCCACCGGCGGCCGCGGGCTCGCGGTCGCGTTCGACTTCGCGGGCGTCTCCGCCGTCCGCGACCAGGCGCTCGGGGTGCTCGGCCGGGACGGGCGGCTCGTCCTGGTCGGCCTGAGCGGACGGTCCGTCACCATCGCGCACGACACCCTGTTCAGCTACCTGCGGCAGCAGGTGCTCGGGCACTACGGTTCCGAACCCGAGCACGTCGAGCAGCTCGTCCGGCTCGTCGAGCAGGGCCGCCTCGACCTCGCCGAGTCCGTCAGCGACGTCCTGCCCCTCGCCGACGCGCCGCAGGCCGTCGAGCGCCTCGCGAGCAAGGAAGGCGACCCGATCCGGCTGGTCCTGCGCCCCTGAGGACGGGCGTTCCGCCCGGATCCCGGCGGGATATCGGTCCAAGATCATAAGGTGCGGCGGGTGAAACCCTCAGCCGGTCCAGGCCGAGCGAGCCCCACATGTGGGCGAGCCGCTCGCCGCCGCCGTGGGACAGGTCGGCCAGTTCGAGCAGCTCCCCGCGCGCCGCCGCGCCGCCCCGCAGCGCCGCCCGCACCACCTCGTGCAGTACCTCGTCGCCGAGCCGCTCGGCCGTCCCGTCGTCCGCCTTCGGCAGGCCGGACCGGCGGAGCCGGCGCAGGGCGACGTGGTTGATGGAGACCTCCGCGGCCAGCGTGAAGACCGGGTCGGCGCGCAGCTCCTCGTCCACGTAGAGGTGCCGGTGCATCAGGTGGCGCGCCTCGTGGAACAGGACGAACTTGACGCCGTCGGGGTCGAGCTCCGTGAAGAAGGACGGGTTGTAGATGTGCCTCCCCGCGTCCCGCGAAACCCGATCCCGTCCCCGTCCCCGCGTCCTCAGGCCAGGACGGCCGTGAGGTCGCCCAGCACCTCCGAGGCGGTCACCGGATCGAGCTCGCCGAACGCGCACCGCTCCCTTTCGCGGCGCGTGTGCGAGGACCAGCCCGGTTCCGGGTCGGTGCCGATCCACACCGCCTCCATCTTCTGGTCCCCGGACTCGGTGACGTAGCCGACGAACAGCCCCGGATCCAGCGTGACGACGACGTACCGCCCGTTCCCCGCCGGGCGGACGAGGCATTCGATCCCGCCGTCGGAGTTCACCGGCCCCCGCAGCCAGCCGCGCCGCTCCAGCCGGAGCACGTTCCCGACCGGGACGGGCGTCCCCTCGAAGCGCGCGAGCCGGTCACCGGCCCGCTCCGGCGCGGTCAGCTCGTGCACCTCGCGGTCGAGCTGCGGGAACGGCTGCGCGATCTCGTAGTCGGCGAACAGGCGCGTCCAGTTCCGCACCGCGGGCCCGAGGCGCGCCGGGTGCGCGATGCCGATCGCGGCGCCGTCCGGCGGCGTGTACGCGCGGTCGGCGGCGTCGGCGAACGTGCGGTCCTCGGCGATCCGGAACGCCCGGCCCGTGCCGTCGTGCTCGGCCATCCACACCAGCCGCCGCGCGACATGCCACATCAGCGGGTGCTCGACGAAGAACTCGCGGAACTCGTCCGCGCTCCACCGGCGGCCCGTCGCCATCGCGAGCTCCATCCGCCGCAGCTGCACCCCGGCGACCGCGCGGACGTCCTTCTTCAGCTCGGCGAACCGGCGGTGGGCCGCGGGCGCGAGTTCGGCGTCGTCGCGGACGCCCGGCTTCGGGAGGTTCGCCCGGACCTTCCCGCTCGCGTCGACGACGTACGGCCGCAGCGACGCGTCGAACCCGGCGGTGAACCGCCGCGGCCCGTAGTCGAGGACGAGCGAGCCCGCCGCGTCCAGCCCGAAGTCGGGGACCAGCCGGTCGCCGAGCTGCTCCGCCGTCAGCCCCCGCGCCGCCGCGATCTGCTCGACCTTCTCCTGCGCGTGCTTGCGCAGCCCCTTTGTACTTCACCGTCTGCGCGATGCCGTGCACCTCGCGCAGCGCGAGCTCGCTCCCGATCATGGCGATGACGTCCAGGCCGCGCACCGCGAGGTGGTGGCCGCCGCTCCCCGGCCAGGCGCGGACGAGCGGGACGAGCGTGCGCACGGTCCGGTCGTCGCCCAGCCGTCCGAGCGCGGTGAACTGCCAGGCGTGCTCGGGCCGCCCGCCCTTCTCTCCCCAGTGCTTGTACAGCGCCCAGCCGAACTCGGCGAGGGAGTCGGGGTCGCAGGCGTCCAGCGCGTCCGCGAGGCCGGGGGCCGGATCGTCCGGTTCGGAGATCGCCAGCAGGGTGAGCAGGGTCCGGACCGCTTCCTGCGACAGGGCGCGCTCCCGCCCCCGCAGCAGCACCTGCGGCAGCACCGCGGCGTTCACGTCGAGCGACGCGGGGATCTTCCGCCGGGTCGGTTCGTCCGAGGCCAGGAGCGCCTCCACGGTTTCGACGGCGCGCGCCCCGTGGTCCCGCGCGGCTTCGGCGACCGCCTCCCGGTCCAGGAACGGCAGCGCGTGCTCGGCGGCCTCCCGGGCCTTTCCGGGGCTGCCGAGCGCCACCGGGACGAGGTGGCGCGCCGCCCCGGCCCCGTGCCGCTCGAACCAGGCGAGCACGGCGCCGCGCGCCGACTTCGTCCGCAGCAGCCAGCCGGCCATCGCGTCCGCGACGTCGCCGTCCAGGTACGGCAGCAGCAGCTCCGCGCCCCGCGCCGGCTTGGCGCGGGCGAACCGCAGCGCGAGCGGCAGCGCGTCGGCGTCGAACCGGGCGATCAGCACCCTCAGCCAGGTCTCCGGGCTCCAGTAGCCGCCCGGACGCTCCCACTTGCCCGGCGTCCAGTCCCGCAGCAGGGGACGGACCACGTCCTCCGGCCCCATCGCGAACAGCCCGGCCAGCCAGGACACGTCCTCCCGGACCTCGCCCGCCGCGAACGCCGCGGCGAAGCGGTCCCACCGCTCCGCCCGCTCCTGCGGGGGCGGAACTTGGGCCACCTCGCCCCACCCGCGCTCGCTCGACGGCTTGTGCCAGCTGTCGGGGTAGGGGAAGAAGATCGCGGTCCGCAGCCACTCCCCGCGCTCGCCCGGGCCCCACACCATGGACCGCTCACCGGGCAGGGGCAGCCCTTCGAGGACGACCGGGTCCGGCTTCGGGCGGGCCCACGGCGGATCGGCCAGCAGCCGCGGCAGGTCGTCCGCCGCGGCCTCCGGGACCCCGTCCTCCGCCGCCGTCCCGACGACCTTCCGGACGTCCTCCGGCAGCTCCGGCAGCACGCGCTCCACCAGGTCCGCGTGCCCGCGCAGATGCTCGTCCAGCAGCTCCGCGGCCAGGGCGCCGGGGGCCGACGCGAGGACGCGGATCGCGCGGACCGGGTAGCGCTCCATCGTCTCCCGCAGCGCGGCGCCCATGTGCCGGTTCCCGGAGCGCTCCAGCATCAGCCGGAACGCCTCGTCGGTCGGCAGCCGCCCCAGCACGTCGAGCAGCGCCTTGCGCCGCGGCGGACTGTCGTGGTGCTCGTCGAACGCCTCCGCCAGGTAGGGCGCGATCACCGGGCCCGCGCCTTCCGCCAGCGTCACCAGGTTCTCGATCTGGTAGCAGTCGGCGACGGAGATCCGCCGCTCCGGCCCCAGCATCGCGTAGTGCTCGGCCGACCCCAGGGACCGCAGCAGCATCGTCCGCGGCAGCGCGTCGGGCTCGGCGCAGCACTCGGCCACCCACGCCGACTCGGTCGGGGCGAGGTACGCGCCGAGCATCCGCCGCCGCGGCGACGTCCGCAGCCCGCCGAGGACCGCGACGGCCTCCCGGTACTCGGTGCCGGGGGCCGCGGCGAGGAGCGCGCGCAGCCGCTTCGCCGCGTCCGCCAGCCGGTACTCGTCGAAGCCCGCCGCCTCGCCCGCCAGGCCGTGGTGCGCGGCGCCGTAGGAGCCGGGCGCCAGGTCGCACCGCTCGACGAACGCGTGGACGGCGAACGGCAGCCCGTACGTCGTGACCCACGCGTCCACGAACCGGACGGTCATCCCGCCGGCATGGATGTCCGACTCCGGGACGGCGGCGACCACGGCCGCGCCCAGCGGGCTCGTGTCCCCGGCCAGGTGGCGGCGCCCCGCCGCGGCCAACGCCGGATCCGTTCCCGGGTGCGCCAGCGCCTCCTCGACGGCCTTCGCGTGCTCCGCGCGCAGCTCCGCCTCGTCCAGCGCGGCCACCGCGACCCGCTGCGCGGGCCACCCGCCGCGCCGCGGATGCACGTGCCGCCGCCACCCTCGGGGGACTTCCAGGACGTCCTCGTCCGTCGCCGAATCGATCATGCGTGCGGACGCTAGCACCGGGCACCGACGCCGCGCGCCGCCGTCGCGCCGTCGACGCTCGGTCAAGCGGCTGTGCACGCGCGATCAACCGCGGGACCCGCGCGGCCGCCATGCTGGGGCACCGTGATCGAGACGACACCGGCCGGACGGCTACGCCCGATCGAGTCCCGGGCCGCTCCGGCGGTACTCGCTGGGGGTGACGTCGTAGGCGGCGCGGAACGCGCGGGTGAACACCGCGGGGTGGGAGAAGCCCCAGCGGGCGGCGATCTGGCCGACCGGGACGCCGTGCAGCGCGGGATCGGCCAGATCCCGGCGGGCGCGGTCCAGCCGGCGGTGCCGGATCCAGCCCGCCACGGTGGTGCCGTCCGCCTGGAAGACGCGGTGGAGGTAGCTGACGGAGATGTGGTGGGCGGCCGCGACGGACCTCGGGGACAGGTCCGGGTCCTGCAGGTGCCGGTCGATGAACGCGCGGACGCGCAGCGCGAGCGTCCGCCCGCGGGACTCCGGGACGAGCTCGCGCTCGGCCTCGGCGGTGTGCGCGAACAGCGCCGACACCAGGTCGAGGAGGATCGTCCCGAGCCGTGAGGCGTCCGACGGCCGGTAGGCGCCGGCGTCGGAGGCGAGCCGGGCCAGGAAGCCGGACAGCAGCCCGCCGATCCCCGACCCGCCGGGCAGCGGGGCGCCGATCATCCGGTCGGCCAGGTGCGGCGGCACCGCCAGCATGGACCGGGGGACCTCCAGCCCGACGGTCCTGATGGTGCCGGCCCCGTCCGCCCAGGTCGTGCAGCTGCGCGAGCTGTCCTGGACGTGCAGGTCGGACGGCCCGTAGGTCACCTCGTTCTTCCCCCACGACGCCCCCGCCGTCCCCCGCAGGACGAGCGAGAGGTGGAAGGTCTCCGGGTCCGACCGGCGGATGAGCCGCGGCGTCCGGCGGCAGACCATCGGCTGGAACGCCGCCGGCCAGACGGTCGCCGCGCCGAGCCGCAGCACCCGCTGCCGCACGCGGAAGCCGTCCGCGTGCGCGCTGGTCATCTCCAGGGGCGCGTGGGTGTTGCTGAGGCACTCGCGCCACCAGCCGAAGCGGTCGGCCGGCGGCAGGTCCGCACTGTCGAAGACGGTCTCCATCACGCGGACCCCTCCTCTTCTGTGTACCGCTTATACAGAAGAGATGGGCGCGCCGCCGAAAAGGTTCCACGAAGTTGATCGAACGCGAAGGGAAAGCCATGCGGAAACTGATCGGCCCGGTGCCGGCGCTGGGCGCCGCGCTGCTGCTCACGGGGTGCGTGTTCCCCTCTTCCGACGACGAGCCGGACGCGGCGCCGCCGCCCGCGCAGCCCGCCCCGGCCACCTCGGCATCCCAGAACCCGGCCCCGCAGAACCCCGCCCCCGCGGCGGGCAGCGCGCAGGCCACCCCGCCGGGCACGAAGCTGCGGATCGGCCAGCGGGCCGTCGTCCCGTACGAGCGGGCCGGGACGACCGGCATGCTCGGCATCACGGTCACCGCGATCGAGCCCGGCGACCAGGCCGCGTTCCAGCAGCGGTTCGGCGCGAAGGCCGCCGGGATGACGCCGTTCTACATCCGCTACACGGTGGAGAACGTCGGCGGGACCGACCTGTCGCGCAGCTCCGCGCCGCTGCTGACCGGCGTCGGCCCCGGCGGCGGCGGTACCGGCGCCGTCGTCATCGGCACGATCCCCGGCTGCGACCGGGGCCGCCCCGACGACGCCTTCGCCGCCGCGGGCGCCCAGTACCGGTCGTGCCGGCTCCAGGCGGCGCGCGCGGGCGGGTCCGTCGCCGGCGCCGCCTACGAGGAGGACGCCTACGAGGACAGCCCCATCACCTGGGCGAACTGACCCCGCGGCCCGACCGGGGCCCGGCGCGGCGGGCGCCGGTCCGGCCGCGCGGGCTACGATCTGTCGGCCATGAGCCGGATGTCGATCTCACGGAGACGGCTGGTGCCGGTCGCCGCCGCCGTCGCGGCGGCGCTGGCCGCCCTCGGATGGGCGCGCGGGCGGCTGGTGGTCGTCACCGTCGGCGGGACCAGCATGACCCCCGCCCTGCACGACGGCGACCGCGTCCTGGTCCGCCGGCGGCCCCTGCACCGCGTCCGCCGCGGGGACGTCGTCGTCCTCGAACCGCCCCCGGACGCGACCCGCCTGCCGGGCCCGCCCGGCCCCGACGGCCGCACCTGGAACGTCAAGCGCGTCGCCGCCCTCCCCGGCGACCCGCTCCCCCCGGGCGTCCCCGGACCGGACGGGACGGTGCCCGCCGGGGCGCTCGCCGTCCTCGGCGACAACCCCGACAGCGTCGACTCCCGCCACCGCGGGCCCTACCCGGGCGACCGGCTACTGGGCGTGGTGGTGCGCCGCTTGAGCGTGTCGCCGGGGCCCGGTCAACGGCCGTCCCATGGCGAAAACCCACCAACCGGCGGGGGCCGTTGAGCGCACACTCCACAAGATCGCTCCGCGCCGGGAACGGTCCCTTGCCGGAGATGATCACCGGGGTTAGCTTCTGGGCAGCGAGCGCCGATCACCTCCGAGAGGCGCCGCCCGACACCCCGCCGGCCGGCTAGCCCCGGCACGACCGGAGGAGGACCCCTCATGATCCGTGCAGTCAACCGCCTCGGCGACCGGATTCTCGGTCGGATCCTGCCCACCACCACCGCCCGCGCCGAGCCCTGCTGGTGGACCGACACCGGCATGCGCTGCTGCATGTACGCCGGCAAGACCTACTGCCGCTAGGGCACCGGGGCACCGACGCCATGCAGTACGTCGCGCTGGCCGCACGCTGCACCATCGCCGCGGTCTTCCTCGTCGCGGTGGTCGGCAAGCTGCGCGGCCGGACGGCGTTCGCGGAGTTCCGGCGCTCGGTGCCCGGGCTGGCGCCCGGCCTCCCGGCGACCGCGACGGCCGTCGCCGTCGTGGCCGCCGAGGCGGCCGCCGCCGCCCTCCAGGCGACCGCGCGGACCGCGCCGGCCGGCCTCGCGCTGGCCGGCGCGGTCCTGCTCGCGTTCGCCGCCGCCGTCCACCGCTCGCTCCGCGCCGGCCGCCCCGCCGCCTGCCGCTGCTTCGGCACCGGGACGGCCCCCGTCGGCCGCGTCCACGTCGTCCGCAACCTCGCGCTCGCGGCCGTCGCCGCGGCCGGCCTCGCCGCCCACCCGGCGGCCGCCCCGGTGCACCCCGGGGGAGCGGCCGTCGCCGTCGCGTGCGCGGGCGTCCTCACCCTCGTGTTCGTCTTCCTCGACGAACTGACCGACCTCCTGACCGCGCCCGCTCCCCGATGACGCGGCCAGGGCCACCAAGGGACCACCGTTGCCATACCTCGTCGCGGGCGTCGTCTTCGTCGGCCTCCTCAGCGTCTTCGACCTCGTCCTGATCCTGGCGGTCGTCCGCCGCCTCCGCGAGCACCCGGCCGCGCCGCCCGTCCCGTTCACGCCCCCCGGCACCCCGCTCGGCGCGTTCACCGCGACCGCCCTCGACGGCACCGCCGTGTCCCGCGCGTTCTTCACCGAACCCACGATCGTCGGCCTGTTCTCCACCACGTGCCCCTCCTGCCGGGAGCGGCTGCCCGAGTTCGCCGACCGCGTCCGCGGGGCCCGCGTCCTGGCCGTCGTCGAAGCGGACGGGGACGCCGAACCGTACGCCGGGACGCTGTCCCCCCTCGCCACCGTCGTGGTCGAACCGCCGCACGGCCCCGTCGGCGCCGCGTTCGGACGTCCCGCCTTCCCCGGCTTCTACGTCGTCGGGCCGGACGCGGTCGTCACCGCCGCGGCGCTCGAACCGTCCGGGCTGCCCGTGCCGGCCGGTACGTGAGGCGCGCGGGGGCCGTCGCCGGGCTGGCGTGGCGGGCGCACCCGGGCGCGACCGCCGCGTCCGTCCTCCTCGCCGTCCTCGCCGGCCTGGCCCCGGTCGCCACCGCGTGGCTGACCAAACTCGTCCTGGACGGCCTCGCCCGCGGCGCCGACCCGGGCGCCCTCACCCTCCTCGCCGCCGGGCTCGCCGCGTGCGGGCTGTCCGCCGTCCTCGTCCCGCACGCCTCCACCTACGCGCAGGCCCAGCTGCGCCGCGCCGTCCGCGCCCTGGCCGTCGACCGGCTGTTCGGCGCCGTCAACGCCGACGCGGGCCTGCGCCGCCTCGAGGACCCCGCGTTCCAGGACCGCCTCCGGCTGGCGCACGAGTCCAGCCAGCACGCCCCCGACCGGCTGATCGGCGGCGCCCTCGCCATCGCCCAGGCGCTCATCACCATGTCGGGCTTCGTCGGCACCCTCCTCGTGATCAACCCGCTCCTCGTCGGGGTGATCTTCCTGGCGACCCTCCCCGCGATCTCGATCCAGCTCCGGCTGAGCCGCGAACGGGCCCGCACGATGTGGCGCATCAGCCCCGGCATGCGGCGCGAGGTCTTCTACGGGGAGCTCCTGACCCGGCCGGAGGCCGCGAAGGAGACGCGCCTGTTCGGCCTGGGCGACCACTTCCGCACCCGGATGCTCACCGAGATCCGCGCCACCAACGACGCCGAACGCCGGATCGACCTCACCACCCTCCGCGGCCAGTCCCTCCTCGCCCTCCTCGGCGCCGCCGTCGCCGGCGGCGGCCTCGTCTGGGCCGTCCGGGAAGCCGCCGCGGGCCGCCTCACCCCGGGCGACGTGACCGTGTTCGTCGCCGCGGTCGCGGGCGTCCAGGCCGCCCTCGCGTCCGTCATCGACCGGTGGGCCGACGCGCACAACGCCCTGCTCATGTTCGGCCACTACTCGGCGGTCGTGACCGCGCCCCCAGCGATGCCCGCACGTCCGGGCCGTCCCGTCCCGGCCCTGCGGCACGGCATCGAGTTCCGCGACGTGTGGTTCCGCTACGGCGACGAGCACCCCTGGATCCTGCGCGGCGTCGACCTGTTCGTCCCGTCCGGCCGCGGCGTCGCCCTCGTCGGCGTGAACGGCGCGGGCAAGAGCACCCTCGTCAAACTCCTCTGCCGGCTCTACGACCCGGACAAGGGCTCGATCACCTGGGACGGCGTCGACCTGCGCGACATGGACCCCGCGGAACTCCGCGCACGCATCGGCGTCGTCTTCCAGGACTTCATGGAGTACGACCTCACCGCGGCCGACAACATCGGCCTCGGCGACCTCGCCGTCCGGGACGGCGCCCGCATCCGGGAAGCCGCACGGCAGGCCGGCGTCCACGACGCGATCGAGGCCCTCCCGAACGGCTACGCCACGATGCTCAGCCGCATCTTCGGCGGCGAGGACGGCGCCGGCGTCGCCCTGTCGGGCGGGCAGTGGCAGCGCCTCGCCCTCGCCCGCGCCCTCCTGCGCCGCGACCGCGACCTGCTCCTCCTGGACGAACCCAGCTCCGGCCTCGACGCCGAGGCCGAGCACGCCGTCCACACGTCCCTCCGCCGCCACCGCCGCGACCGCACCAGCGTCCTCATCTCGCACCGCCTCGGCACCGTCCGCGACGCCGACCTCATCGTCGTCCTCAACGAAGGCCGCATCACCGAACACGGCACCCACGACACCCTCATGGCCGCCGACGGCGACTACGCCCGCCTCTTCACCCTCCAAGCCACCCCCTACACCCCCGACCCCTGACCCCCGCCGCTTCTCCCCTCGGCGGGCGCGGAGTCGAGCTTCAGCACCTGGAGGATCTCCTGGTGGAAGCGGTCCATGGCGGTGTCGACACTGCGGACGAAGCCGGCCTCCTCGGTGCCGCGCTTGGTCCCCAGGCCCGTCGCGAGGGTCAGACGGAAGGCGCCGATCTGCCGCGCGTCGCCGGGGACGAGCAGGCCCGGCTCGCTGACGAGGTTCTTCAGCAGGTCGCAGGGGCCCGTCTTCTGGCCGGGGGCGAGGGCCTCGACGCGCAGCTCCGGCGGGGCGCCGGCCAGTTGCCGCAGCAGCCACTGGACGCGCGTCAGGGGACGGGCGCGCGCCGCCGCGGGGATCTCGACGGTGGTCTCGATCTGGCCGGTGCGCAGGTCGGCCTCGAGCAGCACGGGCCCGCCGGCGTTCGGGACGCGGATCTCGGCGCTCATGCGTCCCGACTCCACCAGCGACGTCACCGTCTGCAGGCGGCGTACCGAGGCGTCCCCGTCGCGCCGCCTGCGCAGCACGGGCGCGATGGCGAGGCCCGTCCGTCCGCCGAGGCGCAGGCACAGCTGCCGGACGAGCTTCTCCCAGCTCTCGGCCACCTGCATGGCGCGCCGGTCCCCGAGCCGGAGCGTGCCCGCGGTGACCGCGTTGCGCACGGGCACCCACGCGGCGCCCATGTCCCGGAACCCCTGGCAGCCGGCGTTGTCCTGCCGCAGGTAGTGCAGCAGCTCGCCGAGCAGCCACGCGTGGACGGGATTCGCCACACCGTCGTGCAGGCACAGCATTTCCGCCTCGTGGGCGACCTCGGCCCACGACAGGTGGCGCAGCGCCACCTTGCGCAGCAGCCGTTTGTCGACGTTCAGCGGATGCTCGTTGTCCAGCGCGAGATCGTTCGACAGGGTGATCACGGTCTCGTAACCCTGCCGCGCCGCCACCTCGAGGTAGGCCGCCACCTGGTCGGCCTTGAGCGGGTTGCCGCCCGTCTTCGTCTCGATCAGGGCGGTCCAGATCCGTCCGGCCCGGGCCACGCGCAGCACGCCGTCCGGCCGGACCTTGCCGTCACCGTGCTTGAAGGAGGTCTCGGCGAACGTCTGGATCGTCCCGGCGGGGGCGTTGAACCGGGCGGTCAGGCGGCGGCCGAACTCCGGGACCTGCGCCATCACGGCCAGCAGGGTGGCGGTGGCGCGGGTTTCGCGTTCCTGGTCGTTGCGCAACCCGGTGACCGGGAACAGCCGCGCGTGCTGCCACGACGGATGCTCCGCCAGGTCGACCTTCGCCGCCTTCCGCACGGTCGTCTTCCGCTTGGCCGTCCGGACACGCTTCGGGCGGGCGTCCTCGGGCGGCGCCGGGCCGACGGGCGCGCCGACCGCCTCCGCGGGCGCCCCGCCGGTCCCCTCGTCGGTCCCCTCGTCGCCGTCGTCGACGTTGATGCCGAAGTCGGACGCCAGCCCCGCGAGCCCGGACTCATAGCCCTGGCCGACCGCCCGGAACTTCCACCCGCCGCCCCTGCGGTACAGCTCGCCGAAGATGAACGCGGTCTCCCGGTCGGCGTCCCCGATGTCGAAGGCCAGCAGCGCGTCTCCCGCACCGCCGGAGACGGTCAGCCGCAGATCGTCCAGCGCGCCGAACGTCGCCCCCGCGTAACGGCTGGCGGCCACGACGACGCGGTGCACGTCGGGCCGCAGCGCACCGAGGTCGACCAGGATCCGGTCCTCGCTGCCGGTCGCGGTCGGCGTCTTGCCGAGCAGCCGCACCGACTCGTCCGCGGTCGCGGGCTGGTTGTAGAAGACGAAGTCGGCGTCGCCCCCGACCTTGCCGCTCTCGCCGACCAAGAGCACCGAGACGTCGGCCTCGCCTGCACCGGACGGATCGATCCAGCTCAACGCGACGGTGACCGGACCCGTCGCCGTGGACGGCCCGGGCAGGTCGATGTTGGCGCCCTTGGACATCTGATGCACGCGTTCGCTCCTTTGCTCGCGCCCGGTAATCGCGCACACAGCGGGAGCACCGACCGCCACAGACGTGCGAGCACGCAGGGCGACCGACCGCATGCGCAGAGGCAGCGTACGTCGCGCGGCGCCGACGAGCGACACATCCCCCTGACAGGGGCCACACCCGGCCACAACCCCAGAAACAGTCCCCGAGCCCTGCCCTATCGGCGGGTGACGGTGGTGCACAGGCCGGCTTGATCACCGGTGCCGCCGCCGGCATCGGCGGCGTCCGGCGTCGGACGGCTTGACGCGGTCGTCTACACCGCCGGGCGTCGGGGGCGGTCGCGCCTCTCCGTGGCGGTCGTGGCGAACTCGGGGGCGGGGTGCGGCGTCGTAGTGGGTGGCGATCGACTACTGATCGTGACGGCGGGGGCGGCTCGCCGCCGCCGGGGACGCGCTGGACGGGATGATCGGATGTCGGATCGGCTTGAGGCGGGGGATCCCGAGCGGATCGGTGAGTTCTGGCTGGCGGGACGGCTGGGCGCCGGCGGGCAGGGCGTGGTCTACGACGCCTACGGGCCGGACGGGACCCGGGTGGCGGTCAAGGTGCTGCACGGCGCGCAGGAGGCGCCCCGGGAGCTGGCGCTGATGGCCGCCGAGGCGCGGGCGGCGCAGCGGGTCGCCTCGTTCTGCACCGCCCGGATCCTGCAGGTGCGGCTGGAGCCGCCGCGGCCCTACATCGTCAGCGAGTACATCGACGGGCTCAGCCTGCAGGGCACCGTCAAGGGCGCGGCCGGACGGCCGGGGCGCCGGTTCGCCGGGGACGATCTGCACCGCCTCGGGATCGGCATCGCCACCGCGCTCACGGCCATCCACGAGGCCAAGGTCGTGCACCGCGACCTCAAGCCCGGCAACGTGATGCTGGGCCCGGACGGCCCCCGCCTGATCGACTTCGGGATCGCCCGGGTGCTGGACACCCACTCGGCCACCGAGGGGACGTTCGCCGGGACGCTGCGGTACATGGCGCCGGAGGTGTACGCGGGACGGCGCGCCGGCGCCGAGGCGGACGTGTTCGCCTGGGGAGCGATCATGGTGTTCGCGGCCACCGGCGAGCACGCGTTCCAGGGCGGCACGCTGCCGGAGATCGCCCACCGGATCCGCACCCACCACCCGGACCTGGCGGCGCTGCCCGACGCGCTGCGCCCGCTGGTGGAGGCGGCGCTGGCGAAGGACCCGCTGGCGCGCCCGTCCGCGCGGGCCGTCCTGGCGGCGCTCACCCGCGACCCGCGCGAGGGGCCCGGTGGCCCGGACGACCTGGTCGCCGCCGGGGCCGCGCAGGCGGGGCTGCGGTCCCGGTGGGAACCGGGGGACCCGGCGCTGGGCAAGGTCGCCGAGGACGTCTACGCCGCCCTGCCGCCGCGTGAGCAGGGCCTGGTCCCGGAGGTGTTCCTGCGGTGCGTGGTCCCCGGCGAGGACGGGAGCCTGGCCACGCGTCCCGTGGCGCTCGCGGAGCTGTCCGACCGGGACCGCCCCGACGAGGCGCGGGCGCTGGAGCACGTGGTGCGGGCCTTCGAGCCGCTGCTGGTCGTGGCGGGCGACCAGGTCGTCCTGGCGCGTCCGGCGGTGCTGCGGGCCTGGCCGCGGCTGCGGGACTGGGCCGAGGACGAGCGGGACGGGCTGCGGGTGCACCACCGCGTCCGCGAGGCCGCCCGCACCTGGGCCGACCACGGGCGGCGCCGCGGCGACGTGCTGACCGGCGCGCACCTGGACGAGGCCGTCCGCTGGGCCACCGCCGCCGGGAGCGGCCCCTCCCTCAACCGGCTGGAGCGCGGCCTGCTGGACGCCAGCACCCGCGCCCGGACCGCGCGGGGCCGCCGCACCCGCGCGGCCGCCGCCGTGCTGGCGGTGACCACGCTGGTGTCCCTGACGGCCACGGGGTGGGCGATCCGGGCCCAGCGGACCACCGTGGACCAGCGCGACATCGCGGCCTCGCGGCAACTGGCCGCGCAGAGCCGGCAGTTCGGCGCCACCGCCCCGGACAAGGCGGCCCTGCTGGCCGTCGCCGCCCACGGCATCCGCGAGACGCCCGAGAGCCGCGCGGCGCTGCTGAACATCGTCACGCACCCGGCCCGCGGCGTCCTGAACGGATACCGGGGCGATCCCCGGGCCGTCGCGGCCGACCGTGCCGGACGGCTGCTCGCGATCGGCAACAAGGACGGCACGATCGGGCTGTGGGACGTGCGGAGGCACCGCCGGGCGGGCGGCTTCCTCCGCCTGTTCGAGGGGGACGGCTCCGACGTCCCGATGATGGTGGCGCTCAGCCCGGACGGCCGCACGCTGGCGGGCGCCGCGGCCGACGAGGAGAGCGCGGCGGGCAGCACCTGGGCCGACGGCGACGTGCGGGGGACGGTGCGGTTCTGGGATGTGCGCACCCGCCGGCCGCTGGGCGAACTGCCCGTGTCGTCCGGTCCCGGTTCGGTGGTGTTCGCCCCCGACGGGAAGAGCGCGGCCGTGAACGACGGCGAGGAGATCGCTCTCTGGGACGTCGGGACGACCTTGCGCCGGCGCGGTCCCGTCGTGCGTGCCGCGGAAAGCGACTACGGCACCTTCACCGTGGTCAGCCCCGACGCCACGGCGGTGGCGACCGGTGAGATCTCGGGCGAGCTGGGGGTGTGGGATCTGGCCTCCGGCGAGCGCACGGCGTCCTTCCCGGTCGAAGGGGCGGCGGTGGCGCTGAGCCCGGACGCGCGGACCGTCGTCACGGCGGAGTCCGGAGAGGACTACGACACCTACGTGCGCTTCTACGATGCCCGGACCGGCAAGCAGCGGAGCAAGCCGATCCGCATGTCCTTGGCCTCGGACGTGGGACCGTTCAGCCCGGACGGACGCGCCGTGTTCATCGGCACCCAGCTGCGGGACACCGCCACCGGCACGCGCCTCGGCACCCTCCCCGTGGACTCCGGGGACGACGCGAAGATCGTCTCGTTCGCCGGCGAGCACACCGTGGTCTCCCTGACCGCGAACGACTTCTCCAGGAACACGGTGCGGTTGTGGGACGTCACCGTGCACCAGCCCGACCGCCGTCCTTTCGACCCCGTACCGCCGGACGAACGCGACGGCCTCAACCGGCACGGGTTCTCCCCGGACCGGCGGACGATGGTCACCCTCGCCGCGGTGGGCGGGCAGGACGCCTTCCAGACGTGGGACGTCGGCTCCGGGAAGCAGACGCGGCCTCCCGTCCCCGCGCCGTCCGACGCGAACGGGCGGACGGACGCGGACCCGATCGTGGTCCGCCCCGGCGGCGGGGCCTTCGCCGTCGCCGATCTCGAAGCCCGGATCAAGCTCTGGGACCAGGCGGCCCGCCGCTGGTCCGTCCTCGACGACGGTCCCGGCGGCGTGGTCAACGCGATGGCGCTCAGCCCGGACGGGCGGATCCTGGCCGCGGGGAGAGGCCACCTGGTCCATGCGCCCGACCGGCCCGCCGACGGCAGGGTGCAGCTGTGGGACCTCGACGCGCGCGCACCGATCGGTGACGGGCCGCTGTTCACCTCCGGCGAGCAGGTGACCGCCCTGGCCTTCAGCCCCGACGGCACGACACTGGCCGCCGGTATCGGGCGGACCGTCCGGCTCTGGAACGTCGCCGACGGCGAGGAGCTCGACCCGCCGATCAGCGGGCTCACCGGCACGGTCACCGCCCTGGCGTTCGCCCCCGACAACCGGACCCTCGCCATCGGCGCCGCCGACGCGACCACGCTGTGGGACGTCCGCGGACGGCGCCAGATCGGCGCGCCCCTCGCCGGGCACAGCGACCGGGTGACCTCCCTCGCCTTCAGCCGCGACGGGGGGATACTGGCCACCGGCGGGGACGACGGGGTCGCCAGGCTGTGGGACGTCACCGGGCAGAGCCAGATCGGCGCGCCCCTCACCGGCCACGCCGACCGGGTCGCCGCCATGTCCTTCGACGCGGACGCGGCGGTCCTGACCACCAGCGACTGGGCGGCGACCGTGCGGCGGTGGAACATCGCCATGCCCGCCGACCCCGCGGCGACCGCCTGCACCATCGCCGGGCGCACGCTCACGCGCGCCGAATGGGCCCAGTACGTCCCGCCCGGCATCGACTACCGCGACACCTGCCCGTCCCTGAGCGGATCCTGACGCACCGCCCCGGGGAAGCACATTCCGGCCGGCTCAGCCAGGGACTGTCGCTCCGTGGCCGAGCCGGCGCGGCGCGACGACACTGGAGACGTCCGTTTCGTCCTCGGCGTAGACGCCACCAGGGAGAATCGATGTCCCCCACCTCCACGCTGGTCTTCGTCCACGGTTTCTGGCACGGCTCCTGGTGCTGGAGCGAAGTCGTCCCCCACGTGGTGGCCGCGGGCCGCGCGGCCGTCGCGGTGGACATGGCGGGGCACGGGCTGTACGCCCGCCGTCCTCGCTGGTCCACCGGACCGTACGACCCCGGGAAGGTCGGCACGGAGGTGTCGCCGGTCGCGGACGTGCGCCTCGACGACGCGGCCGAGCTGCTGACGTCCCAGGTCACGCGGATCGGCGGCGGCGAGCCGGTCACCGTCGTCGCGCACAGCGCGGCCGGGCCCGTCCTGACGCGAGTGGCCCAGCAGACGCCCGAACTGATCGCGCACGCGGTGTACCTTTCCGCGTACATGCCGGCCTCCGGCGTGCCGGCCGCGGCCTACACGCGGACGCCCGAAGCCGCCGGCGACCAGGTCGCGCCGCTGCTGCGGGGCGACCCGGCCCGGATCGGCGCGCTCCGGCTGGACCTCGCCACGGACGACGCGGCCTACCGGCGGCGGCTCCGCGAGGCGTTCTACGGGGACGTGGACCCGGTCCTCGCCGACGCCGCCACCGGCCTGCTGACGCCCGACGGCCCGATGGGCATCATGCTCGGCACCACCGCCCTGACCCGCGACGGCTGGGGATCGGTGCGGCGCACGTACCTCGTGTGCGCGAAGGACGCGGCGATCGGGCCGTCCCTCCAGGCGAGGTTCGTCGCCGAGGCCGACGCGGCCTTCCCGGACGCCCCGATGTCCGTCGTGCGGCTCGACGCCTCCCACTCGCCGTTCCTCTCCATTCCCGACGAGCTGGCCGCCGCCGTCACCGCCCTCGGCTGAGTCACCGCGGGCGCGTCCATCGTCCTCGCGGGGAACGGGACGCGAACTTCGAAGTATCCGCCGACGTCCTAATCCTTTGAGAGCCGTGAGGCGCAGGGGGCGGGGCGTGGGCGAATTGATCCCTATTGTGATCATCGGGATGGTCGGGGCGGGCTGTCTCGCGGCCTATCTGCGGGACGTCGTGAACGTGCTGCGGCTATGGCGGCGCGGCATTCGCACGTCCGGCGTCGTGGTCGACCATGCGGTGACCCCGGCCGATGCGGGAACGCGGTGGGCGCCGATCATCGCGTTCGCGGGCGAGCACGGCGACCGGGTGGCCTGCAAGCCGATCGTGCGCATGGACGCGAAGCTGGAGCCGGGGAAGGAAGTGCCTGTGGTGTACATGGCGCACAAGCCGCAGGTCATGCTCATTTTCACCCGAGGGAACATGGTGAGGTCCCTTTTGGAAAACGGGATGCTCCTGTTCATCGGAGTGCTGTTCCTGGGCTTCGCGGTGGTCGGCATGTTCGCCTGACGATTGGCGGAGAAGACGAAAGAGCCGCAGACCGGACGGGCCGGGCAAGCCTTGCCGGTATCGGCGGCGCTTCTCCTGGTGAACCCGCGGTGGCCCGGAGGGGCCGAAAAAAATGGTGGGCATCCGCTATTCGCTGCGAATGCCCTGGTGATGCGGGGTGCGCCGTCAGGGACTTGAACCCCGAACCCGCGGATTAAGAGTCCGCTGCTCTGCCAATTGAGCTAACGGCGCCTGTCGATCGGGGCTCCGGCCTTGGCCGGTGTCCCTGGCGACAGGAAGAACAGTATCAGCCCCTGCGGACCAGTGCGAATCGGTTCAGTCCTTGGCCGGCATGACGCTCATCATGCCGCGCCACAGGGCGATGGCGGTGGCGCGGGAGCTGACGCCGAGCTTGGCGTAGATGCGGTTGACGTGGTTCTTGATCGTCTTCTCGCTGAGGAAGAGCTGGCGGGCGATCTCGCCGTTGGAGCGGCCGGTGGCGATGAGGTCCATGACCTCGGCTTCGCGGGCGGAGAGGCCGAGGGAGACGCGGGAGGCGTCGCGGACGCCGCGGATCAGGTCCTGCGCGGTGAAGGCGCCGGGGACGAGGTGGCCGCAGGCGCCGTCCCGGACGGCGGCCGCGGCGGCGCCGTCGCCGGGTGCGGCGAGGACGAACACGCGGGCGGTGCGGGCGAGGGCGGAGGAGAGGCGGGCCGCGGCGGCGTCCACGAGGACGATGTCGGGGCGGAGGCGTTCGGCGAGGGCGAGGGCGTCGGTCCCGGCGGCGGCGTCGGCGACGACGGAGAGTTCGTCGCTGGCTTCCAGCAGGGCGATCACGTCGGCGCGTGCCCGGGCGTCGCCGTCCACCACGAGCACGCGCAGGGGGGCCGTTTCATCGACACTCATCCGTTGCCCTTGGGGTGTCGTCGACAGGTATGAAGACGGAGCATAACCGGCCGGTGATCCATAGTCGATGGACCCGGGCGGGACCTGCGGCGATCTCTGCCGAACGGGAGATGCGGTACCGGCGCCGGGACGGGATCCTGGTGCGATGTCCGAAAGGGGCCGGGGGAGATGACGATCCGGGTGCTGATCGCCGACGATCAGGAGATGGTGCGCCGCGGGGTGCGGGACATCCTCGGGAGCGATCCGGGCATCGAGGTGGTGGGGGAGGCCGCGGACGGCGTCGAGGCGCTGCGGCTGGCGGGACGGCTGCGGCCGGACGTGGCGCTCGTGGACGTGCGGATGCCCGGGCTGGACGGCATCGAGGTGACGCGGCGGCTCGCGGGGCCGGACGCGGACGTGCGGGTCCGGGTGGTGATCCTGACGACGTTCGACCTGGACGAGTACGTCTATCCGGCGCTGCGGCACGGCGCGTCCGGGTTCGTGCTGAAGCGGTCGGGGCCGGCGCTGCTGATCGAGGCGGTGCGGGCGGCGGTGGGCGGGGAGAGCCTGATCAGCCCGTCGGTCACCGTGCGGCTGCTGCGGCACGTGACGGAGCCGGCGCGGCGGCCGGACCCGCCGCGGGAGCCGCTGACGGAGCGGGAGAAGGAGATCGCCGGGCAGGTCGCGCAGGGCAAGAGCAACGCCGACATCGCGGCGGAGCTGTTCATCTCGCCGGGGACGGTGAAGACGCATCTGGCGGCGATCCAGCGCAAGCTCGGGGCGAAGAACCGGGTGGGGGTCGCGATGCACGCCTGGGAGATGGGTTATGCGGGGCGTTAGGCCGGGGGCGCGGGTGCTCGGCGCCGCGGCGGTGGCGGCGGTGGTCGCGGCGTCGGGGTTCGCGGTGCCGCCGTACGGGCCGGTGGCGTCGGTCCCGGCGGCGGTGGCGGCGGGCGCGGTGCTGGCGCGGTGGCCGTACCGGGGGGTGCGGCTCGGCGCGGTGCTGGCGGTGACGGTGGCGGTGTCGCTGGCGGCGAGCGCGGTGTACCGGGGGCCGCAGGCGCCGATCGGGGTGTACGCCGCGGTGGAGGTCCCGGCGCTGCTGGTGCTGATCGGACGGGTGGTGCGGCGGGAGCCGCCGCGCGGCGCGGCCGTCCTGGCGGCGGCGCTGACGGCGGCGACGCTGGGGCTGGCGGCGCGGGCGGCGCTGCGGTCGCCGATGCCCGCGCGGGTGGAGGCGCTGGCGGTCGGGTCGGTGATGTTCATGTTCCTGGCGGGGTGCGCGATCGGGGTCGGCCTGTACCTGCGGGACCTGGACGGGCGGCGGGTGCGGGCGGTCGCGGAGGCGCGGCGGTCGCAGCGGCTCGCGCTGGCGCGGGACCTGCACGACTTCGTCGCCCACGAGGTGACGGGGATCGTGCTGGAGGCGCAGGCCGCGCAGCTGCGGGACCTGGACGCGGACGGGTCGCGGGGGGTGCAGCGGCGGATCGAGGAGGCGGCGCTGCGGGCCCTCGACTCGATGGACGAGACGCTGCGGGCGCTGCGCGACGAGGGCCCGTCCGGCGATCTGCCGCCGACCCGCCTGTACGGGCTGGGCGATCTGCCGGAGCTGGTGGGGCGGTTCGGCGGGACCGGGGTGCCGCACGCGGAGCTGGACATGGACCCGGCGCTGCCCGGACGCCTCTCGCGCGAGGCGGACGGGACGGCGTACCGGCTGGTGCTCGAGGCGCTGACGAACGTCCGGCGGCACGCGCGGCGGGCGACGCGGGTGCGGGTGGCGGCGGCGCCGTCGCCGGGTGCGGCGAGGACGAACACGCGGGCGGTGCGGGCGAGGGCGGAGGAGAGGCGGGCCGCGGCGGCGTCCACGAGGGCGATGGCGGGGCGGAGGCGTTCGGCGAGGGCGA